>CAKSGI010000165.1 GCA_934454005.1 uncultured Eubacteriales bacterium
ATTTTCACACATAACGTTTGTGACACCAATAAAAGAATAAGTTAATAACATTATGATTCCAAAAATATGATGAAGTGGAGGAAATACTAAAAAATTATTATGGTTTATTTCGCTGTTATTTATTGGAGCTTTTTTAAGCATAGAAAGGACTGATTTTATTTGATACATAATTTGATTCCCATCATAAACGAGTATATTAAAATATCCTGTTGTTCCAGATGTGCAAAGTGCGATTTTATTTGAAAAATTTCGTAATTTAATTGTTGATTTTAATTTTGAAGAAATAGCTTCTTGAAAACTTATAAATCTTACCGAGTTAGATTTAAACGGTTCATCTGTTATAATAGCAACAAGTTTAGAATTTTCAATTATGTAGTTAAAGTAATCATCAGATCCATTATTATCAAGAAGAATAACATTGAAATTATTTTTAAGCAGTGCAAAAAAAACCGCCAAATAATAAGGATGATTTGATAATTTAATCCCAACCCAAGATTTTTCAGGAAATGCTAATAATTTTTTTTTGAAAAAGGCTGTTAGAGTTTCAACTTTTTTAAAAAAATCGCGGTAACTATATTCTATATTCTTGTCTTTTAAATAATAATTACAAAACAAATAATTGAAATTATTATTCTCTAAAAATTTGTAATATTCCTCAAAGCTATTGCAGTTATTTAATTTTTCTATGAGTTTATTGAATAAATCTTGACATTTTTCCATTTTTTTCCCCTTTTTATTTTATTTCTTTGATATAAGTTATTTTATACGAATATAATTTCTTTGCTTGAAATCCAATCTGGGCTTTTTTATTGGAAGCGTAGGCATATGCAGCTAAGTATTTACAATTATTTTCTTTTGCCCATTGTTCGCAAGCTTCGTATAAGTAAAAACTCAATTTACTTATTCTATAATTTTCTTTTACGAATCCATCACATAGATAGGCATAACTATCAAATTCAAATAAAAAATCAGGAGTACATTTTAATACAGCCATGCAACCAACTAAATTGCCTTCATCTTCTATAATGAAAATTTTACCATGTTTTGACGTAATCATATTTTCGTAATACTGTGTTTTTTACAAAAAAGCGCATAGCTTATATGACAATATTTATTTTTATCGCTTTGATCTTTTAAAAATTCGGAATATAAATTTATTATCTGTTGAATATCTTTATTTTTTGGTCCTCTTACTTTTATCATAATTTTTATTCTCTCCTTTTCCATTTTAAAACTTCTTATATGTACAGGGATGTCTTTCCTTGTATAGCTGCTAAGAAATCATTATCAAATTAGTATAAATTCATTAAATAGACCAAATTCCAAATATTTAATCTTATCAAATTTATCATTTTCAATTTCTTTTTAAATTTTAAAAAATCGATGTATACTAAAGCTAGAACACATATTAGGATATTGAATGCGATCTTTTGTTTTTAATGTAGGAAGACATGTAAATTACGAGCACCAATAATTTTCAATTAATGTAATTAATTATAACAAACTTAAAATATACATTCCACTAGACCAAGGGTGCAAACTTGAATTCAAGTCTTTCCTCATCTTCCAGTAGCTTCTCTATAGCTTTAATCTCCCGTACAAACCTTGCTATGATTACAAGCTTTTCCCCGCTTTGCACTGCATTATCCACAATGTCTTCCAGCGCTTACAATTTTGATTTACTCACTTGCTGGTACGAAATTCCTTCATCATTGCCGATAAATCCACCGATTAACTGAGAAAGCCTCAGTAGTTTTGTAAGTGCGTTAGTTACCGTCACTTCTGATTTGCCAAGTTCTGCAAAACTGCCCTTTACAAGACTTCGATAAACACTCTGCGCCTTTGGTTCAAGTTCTATATACCGAATAATATCTGTAACTGGCGGTAAATCCAGACACTCAATTTTTGTTGCTCTAAACGCTATGCTATGCAACTTCTCCATCAGTTCATCTTTCATGGATTCTTTCAAAACTGGTGTATATCCACCGTACCCGACCATGTCAGAATACTTGTTCCTAAAAGCATAAAAGCTGTTTCCAAAGATTGTTGTATCAACAAATTTGTACTGTGAAAAAACATCGATAGCCTTGTTTGTAATGATTGTTCCGGTCAAAATCATTCTGTACTTTGCTTTTGTTCCAAGTTTGTGCATTGCTTTTGAAGTTGCGATATTGGGTGTTTTTATTTTATGACTCTCGTCGGCAATAATAAAATCGGAATTTCAGCTTAAGATTTCAGATTCCATTCGCCAGACTGACTCATAATTTACAACCGCAACTTGAAGTCTTTGTCCTTGCATTTTTTGCAACAGCTCAGTTTTCTTAGCAACTTTGCCTTTTAAAATCGCTAACTCGTAATCAAAATCTGCAAACTTCTTAAATTCACTTTGCCACACATCAACAATTGATAAAGGACAAACGACAAGCAACTTTCTGATTTTCCCAGAGTTATACAAATTTCCATCCACTGCGATTGCAGTTAGGGTCTTGCCACATCACATTTCTACTAATTGTGCTACTCCTCGACAATTTTTTGAGCTATTGTAAAGCTCCATCGCAAAATCAAACGCTTCTTTCTGATGTTTAAATGGCTTTACTTTTACGGGCATTTTTTGGTTTGTCATTTTCTACCTCCACCTCGCTGATTTGTACTGACTGTACTGTTTTGTCTGAAACAATTACCATAACTTTTCCAACCTATTTTGAAGATAAGCGTGCTCCATCCTCTATTAAGCTCTGATGCCGTCTCGTCTCTCGCCGATTGTTATTTTTTATTTCGTTTTCAATTTGCAATATACATTTACCAACTTTGTCCAATGCATTAATTTCAATTTTTTCTCTGTCTAAAAATTTATACTTTGTTAACATATTTAACATCCTCCATATTTTTGAAACTTCAAAAACATGGAGAAGTTTGAAGAGCCATTACTTGATAAAAAATTTTCATACAATTACAACTTTCATAGTTCTTCACAAAATGTCTGTATCTACAAGGTTAAAAAAGCCCATAAACAAATGAATTACTCATTTGTTTACCGATTTTATAAAGGTTTATTAAAATTTTGGTGCAACAAAAAAGTCGCAGTGGTTTACCACTACGACCTTAAAGTCTTTGAATATTTTGTTTCATTTTTCTTGCAGCGAATTAGATACAAAAATATCCTTTTAACTGTAAGATGAATCATATTTTTATTAAAATTTCGAAAAGTTTTTCTCATTGTATTTTAATCTTTATCTTCTAAAACGTTTATCGAAAAATAGGGTTTAAATTTTAAAAAAATTACCATAAAATACGACAATATAATCTTCAAAAATATTTATTTATACAAATTTATAAAAATTATTTCAATATCTCATAATTTGACATTGTTTTCAAAAATATGACAATATAATTAAGTAGTTGACACGTAACATAAAATAAGGGAGGTAATTCTTTTATAAAATACTTTTATTTCTGAATTTTTAATGAAAGGTCATCCAGATAAAATTTTGTAACCAAATTTCTGACACAATTTTAGAAAAAGATCCAGATGTGCAAATGGAAAATATTATAATGTCAATAAATTCACATGTTTTATTTCTTAAGATCGCAGAAATTATATTCATTTTGTGCCTTGCTTAACGATTGCTATATATATTCCATAATATGTACGCTTTAGAATCTGTAATTTGAAAAGGAATTAATATATATTTTTTTAAATTAATGGCTTAGAAGATCTGAAATTAATTGTTTTTAAAGGATGTTAATTACAAACTACAAAGCTGATGATATTATTGTTCAAAAGAACAACGTTTGAAAGCTGCTTAGCCTCAAAAGCACGTGAGTTGTGCGGAACGACAGACATTGAGCACTACGAAGTTCACCACGTTCCCAAGGTAAAAGACTTAAACCTTGGGAACGGTTATGGTAGCCAAAAAGCGGAAAACAATGGCAGTATGCGAAAGTTACCATCACGAAAATATACAATTAATGAGTTTAACTGACGGAACGATAATGAATCTTTGCATACTCCAAGAAGGGTAAGCACGGTTCGGGGTAAAAGCTGAGCAAACCTGTTATGGAAACATGTAAAATTTACTATGATGTTGGAGCAACGTTTGCAACTAAAACAAAAAATAATGTCAATATATAGAAGAATTAAAGCAAATATTAGAAAAAGCATTAGTTGTAATTTGTGGTACAAATAAAAACACTATATTGCTAAAAAAACGAAAATTAATTGAATAGCTATTACTTTTCTATTAAGGCACAAAAAATGAAAACTATTGTTCTAAAAAGGTGATAACAAATGAAAGCGTATATTTTTGATCTTGATGGAACTCTATTTGATTCAATGGATGTATGGAAAGATATAGATGTAAAGTTTTTAAAAAAGCGTGGAATTGACGTTCCAGCTGACTACATGGATATAATTCTATCAATGAGTTTGGTTGAAATTGCTAGCTACACCGTAAAACGGTTTAATTTACCTGATAGTATAGA
>CAKSGI010000166.1 GCA_934454005.1 uncultured Eubacteriales bacterium
TTTAGCGAGCAACAGACAGGCAACTTCAATTTAGCATATCTCAAGTAAATGCAACAATGTGTTGCGTTTAAGTTGAATTTTAAATGAAAATTTCGAAAGTACTTTAATGGTGTATATTTCCAGCATATTAAGGTTATAATATATTCTGTTATGTTTGTCATAGCGATTTTTTTGCGGGGGGGAAGCGTTATGTACAAAAGAAAAGCAAACGGGTGGCTGAAACATTGGGATTTTATATTGATAGATTTGATAGTTATTCAAGTTGCATATGTTTTATCTTTGTGTTTTGCTGGATATATTTCTTTGTATGAAACTTCTTTATATAGAAATATAGCAATTATTCTAGAAGCTATTAATATAATTGTAATTTTAGTTTTTAGCACTTTTAGAGATGTTTTGAAAAAGGGACATTATTTAACATTTATTAGTTGTTTACAACAAGGAATATTAATAGGTGTTATAACCATTTTATATTTGTTTGTTATACAAAAAGGACGGGAGTTTTCAAGGCTGACTATTCTATACACATCAGTAATATATGTTCTTCTATCATATATATGCAGAGAACTATGGAAAAAACATTTACTAAAATACTTTTCAAAAGATAACAGCAGTAAACAAAGTTTGTTAATTATTACAGATAAAGATAATGCTTTAAATGTAATTGAAAAAGTTGACAAACAATTATTTGACAATTATTTATTAGTAGGAATAGCTTTATTCGATGAATATAAACAAGAGGAAGTAGATGGTATTCCAATTGTATGTAAAGCAGATGAAGCTCCTGAATATAGTTGCAAAGAATGGGTTGATGAAGTTCTGATAATTCTACCTAAAACTAGAGAATATCCAAAAGAATTAATTGATGAATTAGAAGAAACAGGGGTAGCTGTACATGTGAATATTCCATACATATCTAGTGAAAATGGTAAAAGACAATTTGTAGAAGACGTTGGAGGTTATACGGTATTAACTACAGCTTTTAATTACGCTTCTCCAAAACAATTGTTGGTAAAAAGAATCATGGATATATGTGCAGGAATAGTTGGTTGCTTATTGACTGCTATTATATTTATTTTTGTTGCACCGATTATTTATATTAATTCTCCAGGGCCTATTTTCTATTCACAAAAGAGAATTGGAAGAAATGGTAAGCCATTTAAAATGTATAAGTTTAGAAGCATGTATTTAGATGCAGATGAACGTAAAGCAGAATTGATGAAAGAAAATAAAATTAAAGATGGAAGAATGTTTAAAATGGATTTCGATCCTAGAATTATTGGAAATAAGATTCTACCAGATGGAACAAAGAAAACGGGTATTGGAGAATTCATTAGAAAGACATCTCTTGATGAATTTCCTCAATTTTATAATGTTTTAAAAGGAGACATGTCACTTGTCGGTACGAGACCACCACTTGAAAGTGAAGTTAATCTATACGAATTACATCATCATGCTAGACTTGCAGTAAAGCCAGGTATTACTGGTATGTGGCAAGTGTCAGGTAGAAGTAATATTACTGATTTTGAAGAGGTAGTAAAACTGGATAAAGAATATATAAATAACTGGAGTATTGGTTTAGATATTAAAATATTATTCAAAACGATACTTGTTGTATTTAAAAGAGAAGGCTCAATGTAGGAGGATAAAATGAACGATAACTATCAAGATGAAGAAATTAACCTTAAAGATATGTTCTTTTATGTGCTAAGACAATTAAAAGCACTAGTAATAAGTGGAATTGTTGTTGGTATTATTTTATGCGTATTTATGGGATTTAAAGGGTATAAAAAACAAATAGGTTTAAATGAATATGCTGTATTAAAAGAATCTGAATATGAAGATTTTGAACAAACAAAGAAAAGATTAAATGCGGCAATAAATGATAGAAGAATTGATTTTCAAAATTATATGAACAATTCTTCGTTTCTTAGCTTAAATCCTTATGATACCTATCAAGCTACCGCTACATATTATATTTCTACGGATTATGAGATTCTTCTTGAATCACAAGTTCAAAATTTTGATTATACTAACGCTGTATTATCTACATATGTAGATTTGCTAAAAGATAGCAATGTAGTAAATGAAATTTCAAAAAAATATGATATTGAGAATTTTGAAGAATTTATCAATATATATACTTATAACCATATCTTGAGTATTAATGTTTACAATAGTGATGAATTGGTTGCTAAAAATATTCTTCAAGATTTAGAAGATAATATTCCATCTATAAAGAAACAGATTGAATCTACTATAGGCGATAACGAAATCAGTTTATTAAATGTATCGACATTAAAAGGTTCACAAAGTGGTTTAATATCTTTACAAAATGATAAAACACAATATTTATCTGCATTACTAGAAAAACTAAATACTTTACAAACAAATTTAACTAAATTAGAAGATCCGTCTCTTAATGCTTCGCCAGTAAAAAAAGGTATTAAATCAGGTATTAAAGGTGGAGTATTAGGATTTATAGTTGGTTTTTTCATGCTTGTTGTCCTATATGGTATTAAATTTGCGATAAAAGATACAGTTTATTCAGCGGATGAATTAAAAGATAGAACAAAACTAAGAGTAATTGGAACTATTGCAAATAACGAAGAAAAGACAACTAAACTACTACGTTGGATAAATAAAAAAGAAAATAGAGTTGATTGCAATGATAATGAAAGAAATTATCGAGTAATCGCTTCGAATATAAAAATATGCTTAGGTAATAAAGATAAAATATTAATATCCAATAATGTATCAAAAGAAAAAGAAAATGAATTAGTTAATAAACTACATATTTTACTACCAAATATTCAAATTATTAATAAAGGAAATATTTTAAATAGTCCTGAAGCAATAGATGCATTAACAGAATGCAATAATGTAATTTTATTAGCAGAATGTAATGAAACTAAATATAAATCATTATTAGAAGAAAAAGAATTATTAACTAATTTAGATAAAAATATCATGGGATGTGTTGTGATAGACTGAAACTCAAATTTTGATAATAGAAAAAATATTGACAGAGAGATAAATAAGTCAAAAAACAAAAATGTAATGTTAGATCAAAAAAAGATGCTCAAAAGAAAGCAATGTTAAAAGTGTTGTTAAAAAAGCTGTGCACATATATGTGCAAAAAGGGTGAAATTGTATAATGATAATTGAACAAATGAAGTGATAAAACAGAGGATAATAAAGTAGTCTAAATAAAAACTGTAAAGATTGCAATACAAAGTATAGTGTGAGAAGGTTACAAAGTTAATATATTGATAAAACAAAAGAAACTAATGACTGTATTATGGTAGGTGGTGACCTAGTATCATGCCTTCCATATGATTATGTCGTAGCAAAGGAGGTGGCGTGATGAAAAAAAATATTGTATATAGTTGAAGCTATGGGTGGAGGAGTTTTCACTTACATAGTGGATCTTACTAATGAACTTATCAATTTTTATGATGTGTATATTGCATATGCGATAAGAAAGCAGATGCCAACAGATTATAAAGATTATTTCGATAAGAGAATACACTTGATTGAAGTTGAAAATTTTGAACGAGCAATTAACCCAGTAAAAGATTGTGCTTCACTTTTGGAGGTGAAACGTATAGCCTCTAAAATTAAACCAGATATAATTCATCTTCATAGCAGTAAAGCTGGCGTAATAGGTCGTGTTGCGTTTAATGGAAAGATTCCAATGTTTTATATGCCACATGGCTATAGCTTTTTAATGGAAAATTATAAACCAATGAAGCGTATAATGTTTAAAATGATTGAAGCAGCATGTGCAAAAAGAAAGTGCACAACAATAAGTTGCAGTGTAGGAGAGCATCAAGAAACATTGAAGCTTACCAAGCGTGCCACTTACGTAAATAATGGTATTAACATGGCTGAACTTCAAGAGATTATTGATAAGACAGAAAAAGCAGAACATCCCTTTACAGTTTATACACTTGGAAGAATTTGCTATCAAAAAAACCCTACACTATTCAATACAATAGCGAAAGAACTTCCAAATGTGAAATTTATCTGGATTGGAGATGGAGAACTTAGAGAAAAACTTACAAGTGAGAATATACAAGTTACTGGATGGGTTGATCGTGCTACTGCAATTGAATATGCCGTGAATGCAGACGTCTTCCTGTTGACAAGTAGGTGGGAAGGACTTCCTATATCACTTTTAGAATCTATGTATATGAAAAAAATATGCATAGTAAGTAATGTGATAGGAAACCGAGATGTTATACATAATAGGGTGAACGGATACGTTTGTATGGAGCTAGAAGAATTTGTTCATGCAATTTATAGATGCAGAAATGAAGCAAAAACACTGACAAACCAGGCATTTCAAGATATTGTGAAAATGTATAATACAAAAGTGATGGCAGAGCAATACAATAATATCCTGACTTTAGGAGTTTCTGAATATAAAAAATAGCTCTAGACGGCATTAACAGGCCACTTGGAGCTATTTTCAAT
>CAKSGI010000167.1 GCA_934454005.1 uncultured Eubacteriales bacterium
CTTCTACACCGTCAACAATGGTAGAGAAACTATCATCAACCAATATGCAATCTGCTACTTTTTTAACAACTTCTGTTCCAGTAATTCCCATACCTATACCTATATCAGCTTTTTGAATTGCTGGAGCATCATTAACACCGTCTCCAGTCATAGCAACAACATAACCTTGAGATTGTAAAGCTTCCACAATACGAAGTTTAGTGTTAGGACTTATTCTTGCATATACTTGATAATATTTAACTGCTTCTACAAGTTCGTCATCTGTCATTTTATCAACTATTTTTCCCTCAATAGCTTTATCATCAGTATCAATGATATTGACTGATTTAGCGATTGCAATAGCAGTATTAATACTATCGCCGGTTATCATAATAGGTTTTAATCCAGCTTTATGACAAGTAGCTATCGCATTAGGTACACTTTCTCTTGGTGGATCCATCATTCCAATTAATCCTAAAAATATCATATCTTCTTCTGGATATTCTACATTTTCAAATTTGTAGGCAAAAGCTAATAATCTTAATGATTTTGCTGATTGTTCTTTTTCTATTTCAAATATTTTTTGTCTATATTCTGGACTCATCATATACATTTTTCCATTTAATATATAATGAGTACAATTATTTATAATAGAATCAAGACTTCCTTTTGTAAATGAATAAGATTTATTATCAATTTGATTTATAGTACTCATCATTTTTCTATCAGAATCAAATGGATATTCTTTAATTCTTTGATCTACATATACTTGATTGTTTGTTATTTTTTCTAAATATTTATATATTGATACTTCTGTTTCATCACCCATATAAATATCATTATTTTTAACTACATTTTGACAATTTTTAGCACATCTCATTAGTAGTTCCGCATTAGGTATATTATCTTCATCAGTATATAGTTGTTCATTGACATAAATAGACTTTACTAACATTTTGTTTTGTGTAATAGTTCCTGTTTTATCAGAACATATTATATCAGTTGATCCTAAAGTTTCAACTGACGCCATTTTCCTAATAATAACATTTCTCTTTGCCATTGCTGTCATACCAAGAGACAATATAATAGTTATTATTGATGACATACCCTCAGGAATTGCTGCAACTGCAAGTGAAATTGATAACATTAAAATATCAAAGAAATCATTTTTCATTAATAACCCGACAGCCATCATAATTACTATAATAGCTAAAATTATATAAGTTAATATTTTACTAATTTGATTTACTTTCTTTTGAAGTGGTGTAATATCACTTTTTTTATCAATTAAACTTGTTGCTATTTTACCTAATTCTGTATTCATACCAGTAGAAGATACTACTACAAAGGCGTGTCCGTTCGTGACGTTGCAACCAGCGAAAACCATATTTTTTCTTTCATATAATTCTTTTTCAGTATTTATATTAGCATTATCTTTTTTTATGGATTTTGACTCACCCGTAAGAGTAGATTCGTTTATTTCTAAACCATCTGATGTAATTATTCTAGCATCTGCTGATACATAATCACCAGCTTCTAATTCTAAAATATCACCTACAACCACATTTCTAACATCTATAGATTTTTTTACACCATTTCTAATAACATAATTATTCGTGACGAACATTTTATTTAATTCCTGTATAGCAACATCAGCTTTCTTTTCTTGTATAAAACTTAATATTGCATTTATAACTACAATTACTATTATAATTATAGAATCTACATAAGATTCATTACGAATATAAGAGATGACTGCTGAAAATATTGACGCGAATATTAACAAAATAATCATAAAATCGTTAAATTGACCGAAGAATAATGCAATATTTGATTTTCTTTTCTTTTCAGTTAATTTATTTTCTCCGTCTCGTAATAATCTTTTTTGAGCTTCTTCGTCGGTTAGACCTCTTTCTGTTGTTTCTAATCTTTTATATAGCTCATCTATTGTTTCATTGTAAACATTTAATTTTTTTTCTTCTCTCATAATTTTACCTCTTTATCTTTATCCTTTATTTTTTTAATACACATAATATGAAGCTATGAATAATGCAATTACAAATAAAAGTGCTAAAATTGCAAATACAGTACCAATATTTACTAATATGTAATAAGCATTGCTTTTCATAATATAACCACAGTTTCTGCAATATGTGTCTGTTTCTCTATTAATTCCTTTACAGTTATAACATTTTTTCATATTTCACCTTACAATCTTGATTTAATGATATTCACTATTTCATAACTACTTTTAGAACAATTATTTCCGTGTAAATAATAGTCGTGTATTGCTTCTGCTATTGTTTCATCAGCAATTAATATTCCATTTTTATTTTTAACTCCAGCATATTTTGAAATAGTTAATGCAAATGAATTAAGATCTAAATTTGTTCCATATTTTGTATTATAATTAATTAAGGATTGATTTAGTAATGATGTAGAAAAATCACCACTATCAAATTTAGTTAATAATTCATTTATTTTATTTTCATTCTCTGCATTTACAAAAGTAATATTTTCTATTCCATTTTCTCTTAAAAAAATTACAAATGAAATATAATGTCCTAATTCGTGTGCTATTGTACTTTCCCAACTAACATCTTTAACATACCAATTTTCTCCAACAACACTAGATACTGGATTACTCATTATTTCTTCATTTAAAAAGTAATAACTATTTAATAATATTTGTGTTTTGTTAATTTTATTGTAATTATTAATATTTTCATTTGGATTTACAAATTGAAACATAGGTTGAAAACGAGCGATATATTCAGAATTAGTAGTAGCATTTGTAATTGATATATTTGTTAAAGCACCTTTGATATTAGGAAATAATGAATACATTTTGTTTACTACATCTGTAATTTTTTCTACTTCATCATAAGAAATATCACAAAAACTGACTACCGGAATTGAATTATTAGTTTCAATTTCATATTGTAATTGTAATGTTTCAATTTCGTGAGTACATTTCCAACTTTGATCGTCTAAATCTTTTTTTAAAAATTCTATTGCTTCATCATAACTATTAATTTCTTTTTTATTATAGATATTGTCAGTTTTAATTATTGAGGTATTATATCCGTAAATATAACTATCTACTTGTCGTTTTAAGTAAAAGAAAGGTTTATATAAATCATCACCTCTAAATATACTCATAAAGGCAAAAACTATAAAAGCAAGACTAGCTATACTAATCATTACAGAAAAGTTTTCATCTTTTTTAGCTGCTGCGCCATTCATAATACTATTTATGTTATTTTCATCTTTAATAAAAGAATAACCTTTAGCGGTCCAATGTCCGCATTTATAACAGAAGTTATCGTCATTTTCTATTTGTTCTGCATTGCAGTTTTGATTTAAACACTTCATATAATCACCATATTTTATTTTACATATATAATTATAACACATTTTGGCCGTAAATTCTCAACTTTTCTTAATTTTACTGATTTTTTTGTAAAAATTAATCCTAGGTGATAACAAAATATGGATACTGAAAGATTATTTTTCCTACGTGAAGAACACGATTTAACCCAAGAAGATGTTGGCAAAATTGTTGGAACAAAAAAATTTTCAGTTTGTAATTGGGAAAGTGGCAAAGAAATAATTCCGTTAGTTAAATTAAATGAATATGCAAATTATTTTAATGTTTCAATGGATTATATTTTAAAACTTGATAATTGTAAAACTAAAAAAGATTGTTGCAATATTGCATTAGATAAAAATTTGATTGGTAAAAATATTAGAGAATTTAGAAAGAGTAATAATCTTACACAAAGACAATTAGCTGATATTTTAAATACTACTCATTCAGTTATATGGGCTTATGAAACAGGTAAAACAATGATACTTACAGCTTTTGCTTATCAAATGTGTAAAAAATTTGGTTTATCTATGGATTGGTTATGTGGGAGAACTAAAAATAGTATGGATTAATTAGTCCATACTATTTTGATGTTAATAATATATCACTTTTTTCGCTAAAGGATATTTCTTCTTCAATGTCGCTTAGAATTTTCATAATTTTATCATCAATATCTTTAATTTTTATATTATATTCTTCTAACTTTTTCTTTTGAAAAAATAACGGTTTATTTTCAAGCAGATATTGTTTTTGTAATTCGCAAAATTTTATTTTAGTACACATAATATCAATCCAACATTTTGATTCTTTATTTAAGAATGTTAATGATAAATCAATAATTTTTTTTATTGTCTCATTATAATTGTTTTCGGTTGTAATATTACTTTTCATATAACACGCTCCTTGTTAGTCTTGCAAGACTAACTATATTATATCATAAATTTTAACAATAAAAAAAGAACTTACTCAAAAGTTCTAGTTCTAATCTTCTAAATCAATATCATCAAATACTGGATCGTCAAAAAAATCTTTTAATTTAAGTCCAAATCCATTACTTATTCTAGCAATAGTTAGCATTTTTGGATTTTTACT
>CAKSGI010000168.1 GCA_934454005.1 uncultured Eubacteriales bacterium
CTAGAAAGTAATTTAAAGGAAGAATTTTCATTTGTTTATGATGGAATAAAAAAAGGATTGAATTATGAAAATAATGAACTAAACTTAAAGGTAACCAATAAAACATATAATTTAATTAAAACAACTAAAGATTTAATTAATGATAATAAAGGAATTAATGCTTTAATAGAGTTAAGTATTTCAGTTTTGAAAATAATTGATAATTATTATTGGACTTCTTCTAATCTTGATTTAAAAAATGAGTATTATGAATATGGTTTTAATCATTGGCAAGAAAAATCAATAAATTTAATTCATCAAAGTAAAATTAAATCAAGTGAATTTAGATCAAGGTGGGAACCAGAGTATAAACTTAGTAATAATAAAATATATATTTCTATTCCTAATCATAAGATAAAAGATTATTATAATTATGAAAAATTAAAAATTATGATTTTTAATGATGATGAATTATTATATGAAAACAATAGACCAGATATTTATGAAATAATTGGTGGATATAGAATAGAAAGTAAGGATATTTTAATAGAACGACCGATAGGAAACATAAGATATAAATTAATATGTAGTGATGAGGTTATCTATGACTCTAAAGATAAATTGTACAGAAATTATATTTTTTTTGATGAAATGGGTAATGAACTAAAAAACAATCATGATTATGACGGAAGAGTTATATTGTGTACACAACTAGAAGTTGATGGTATGCAAATTATGTATAAGGATAAAGAATACATTTTGGAGTATAAATTTATAAAAAATGGTGACTACATAAAGCTTTATAATGAAACATTTTATTTTGCAACTGCACTCAATCCTGGAATAATTGGGAAACAGTGTAATAGTAAAGTTAAGTATGATTTTTTTGAAAGAAGTATATATTCTGAAATAGATGGTATTGTTTATGAAACAACAAGAAATATTAATTATATATCGATTGTTATTAATAATCAAAGATATAAATTATCAAATTTAGATTTTGTTTTAAAAAGAAGAGGCTTGTATAATAATTTCTTTATAAAATTAAATCTTTCTAATCAGAAATATGATATAAAGATAGAGGAGATAATAGATGGTAAAATTATAACACAAAAGAGATTTTATTTTATAGTTGATGATAAGTTTAATTATAAAATTGAGCAAATAAATAATGAAGAGTATATTGTAAGAATTAGATATTTAAATACAGTATTTGTAAAAAATGTTACGCATGAAGCTGATGATATAAATAAAATAGTTATTGATGATCCACCATTGGAATTTATTTTACCATTAGGCATTCCGTTGTACAAAGTTGATAATAGTAAGTGGTTTAGGTTAGATAATTTAAGTAATTATATTTGGATAAATGATATAAATGCTTACAGTAATTTAAGAATAACTGGTATTGATTTTGATTTGGTAGAGATAACTGATCAAACGGGCAATATATTATGTAAATTAAGTCCTTCCATCAAAGAAAATTATTATGATTTACCAATTGGTGTGTTAAAATCCTATGAATCTTATGATTATATAAATCTAAATATATATAATCAAGATAGAAGATGTGGTTTGTTAAAGGTATATTGTAAATGCCTTATAAATTTAGAAGAAACTAAGATTTGGTATGATAAAGATGATAATAAATATCATGGGGTAGTTGTGTATTTTGGCGTTGGAAACATAATACTAAAAATTATAGATAAGTATGATAATATAATTTTTGAATCAAAAATGCAATCTGGCAGTAATTTTGAGATAGGAAATTTAAAACCATTTTCAAATTATAAATTAACAATTACCAATAAAAAATTAGGATTTGTTATAACTCGAGAGGAAGTAATTTTTGAAAAAAACTTAAAATATTATTCTATAAATGATTTTGTAGGAAAATATTTTCAAATTTATTCTGTAGATTTTGATCAAACTATTCATGGAGTATGGCAAAGAAAAACAACTAAACTATTTAATACTTATGTAGAAGTTATTAGCCAGATAGAACACTATAACTTTATCGGAAATCTATATGTATATAAAAATGGAAAACAATATTTAAACGAAATAAATCCAGTGGAAATAGAGTTTGTTAGTGATGTTGATCAAAATGGAGAAGTTCAAGCATTTATTACAAAAGATGGTGATGGTCTATTTAATGACTTTGAAAACAAAACAATATTGAATAAACTAGAATCCAAAACAGCAATTGATATTCATTCATATATTATAACTATGGAAAGGAAAAGATAAATGACAAAATTAAATCCAATACAAGAATCTGAATTTATAGAAAATGAATTCAGAGAATATTTAAAAGATACTTTTAGCTTCAGTGATCAAGATTATCAAAAACAATTTATAAAAGATTTAGACAACCAATCATTATACAAAGGGCCATTCTTAAATGTAACATTACCTTTTGTTTCTACTAAATCTATAAATGAGTTAGTAGAAGAAGGTAAAGTAAGTCCATTGTTCAAAAAATTTAGTGATATAAATTTTGAACAAAAATTATATAAGCATCAAGAAGAAGCACTTGATAAAATATGTAACGGAAGAAATGTTGTTATAACGACAGGAACAGGTTCAGGAAAAACAGAGAGTTTTTTATATCCTGTGTTAAATACAATATTGAGAGAAATCGAGAAGGGAAACAATTCCCCAGGAATACGAGCGATATTATTATATCCAATGAATGCATTAGTTAATGATCAAATTGATAGAGTAAGAAAGATATTAAAAAGTTTTCCAGATATAAGATATGGATTTTTTACTGGTGAAACGCAAGAAGAAAGCACAGAAAAATTACGTGAAAAATTGTCTGAATTAGCTGGAACAGAAATACCAGAGAATGAAATAATCTCTAGAAAAGAAATTAGAGATAATCCACCTCATTTGCTATTTACTAATTACTCAATGCTAGAATATTTATTAATTCGGCCAAATGATTTTAAAATATTTTCTTCAGAATATTTGAAAAATTGGAAATTTGTGATTTTGGATGAAGCTCATACCTATAATGGCGCATTAGGAATTGAAGTTTCATTATTGCTAAGAAGGTTGACTGGATTATGTGAAAAAAAGCCAAGTTTTCTATTGACAAGTGCTACACTTGGAAAGAAAGATAGAGATGAAAAAGAAATAGTTGAATTTGCTGAGTCATTAACAAGTTCTAAATTCACGGAAGATGATATAATATTTGCAACTAGAAAGCAATTAGATAGAAATAATATTGAATATATAGTTAATCCAACTATTTATAGTGATATAGAAAGAAATTTGGAAAACATAAACGAAGCGAAAAAAATTCTATCAAATTATGTTGATGTTCAAGGTATTGAGTTATCAGAAGCTCTATATAATTTCTTAATTAAAGATAAAAATATTTATGATTTATTTGATAGTTTATCTGCTAGAAATATTACTTTTGAACAAGCATTTAATTTGTTAAGAAAAAATAATTTTACTTCAAATAAAGATCTTATTGCATTAATTCATTTAATAAATATTGCCCGTAAGAATTTTAAAAATTTATATGACATTAAATATCATACTTTTATTAGAACTCTATCTGGAGCGTTTATTACATTAAATCCAAATAAGTCAATGAAATTGACTCCTTGCTATTATTTGGATCATTCTCGAACTTTTGAACTTGGTAATTGTAGATATTGTAATGTGCCATATATATTTGGAAAGGAAAGAGAAGGCTTTTTGTATCAAAACACTGATATAGATATTTATGAAAATTATGGCGATAATGAATATATTACTATAGATTATTATTTGTTGGCAGATTCTATAGATGAATCAAATACAAATATGGATATATGTAAAGAGTATATATTATGTGGCAAATGTGGCTTTTTATATGATCCCAAAAATAAAAATGCTAAAAAGTGTTCTTGTTCAGAAAGTTTTAAAGTAAAAGTATATAAAATTAATAATACCACTTCTAGAAATAATATTTTAGAATGTCCATGTTGTGGACATCACTCGTCAAATGGTATAGTTAGAAGTGTTAATTTGGGTAAAGATGAGG
The DNA here is from genome assembly GCA_934454005.1 of uncultured Eubacteriales bacterium. Next base: position 4,022 of record CAKSGI010000168.1, read on the forward strand.
CTACTGCGATTTTAGCTCAAATATTATATAAAGCTATTGACGATAATAAAATTGAAGAAAGTCATAAGTTTAAATTATCATTTAGTTCTAGTTCAAATCAAGAACAGCATCTAAAAACTACAAACAATTATGTGAAGCAATTTATTGCATTTTCAGATAGCAGACAGCAAGCAAGCTTTTTTGCATCGTTTTTTGAAGCCAATCATGACAGGTTTTTAAGAAAGAGATTAATATGGGAAGTAATAAAAAATAATGATTATAGTGACATGAGGTTTGACGCCTTAGTCTCAAAATTAGAAAAGATTATTAGCAATGGTGATTTATTTCCGGATTCTTCAATAAGTTTAAATAAACAAGCATGGATTACTGCCCTAGTG
>CAKSGI010000169.1 GCA_934454005.1 uncultured Eubacteriales bacterium
TTTTTACATTTCTATTAATTTGTATTCTCATCATGTCCTATTTATGCAAAAAAATCCTGTAATCAAAATAATTTCAATTACAAGATTTTTCTATTATAGAGATTTCTCTATTACAAACATAGCCAAATTATTGTTCAATATTATTCTTTTTCAACTTTAATATTGAACATTTTTCTAAGAAAAAAGCCTAACACCTTAGGACTCTTAAGTACAACTATTTTCATACAAATACCTCCGGTCATTAAAAAACTGATTAGCACCTCATTAAAGCTATAGCTAAAATCATAAGGGCAATCGCAATAGTTATTATTATAACCCTATCAGAAAAGAAAAAAGCAAATAAAAGCCCCAACGCAAAAATGAAAGCATTTTTACCTTGATTTCTATATCCACACATAATTCTCACCGCCGTTAAGTTTCTATACTTCTTATCCTCGCGCCAGGAGTCTTAATTTATTATATGCAAATATAAAAATTATGTACCGAATCCTATCAATCGCTAGAAATCACAACCAAAGCTTTTCCTTTATGCAAAATAACCTCCGCTTCATTATTTAAAAAAGAATTACTTACACCCATAGGTCCATATTTTAGATTACTATAAAGAGTTTCATTTTGCATATCATACAAAAGACCATTATACGTTACAGTACAAAGATCTGTCCCGAAAGGAAATATAGATATATTATCACCATCTCTTCCTAATATTGTTTTTTTCCCTTTATTCATAATAAATGCTTTATCCTTCTTACCCAAAAGTAAGTTTTCATATCCATTATCTGACAAATATTCAAGAACACATAGATTTGCATAAGTGTGGTCTAGTCTTCCTCCTACACCACCCAAAATTACAAAAGAGCTATATCCTCTATTTATTCCCTCTTTTACTGCACAAAACATATCCGTATCGTCTTTATGAATATTAAGTTTTTTAGTTTCAATTGTTTTAGGGGCTACTCCTTTAAAAGAATCAAAATCTCCTACAATAAGGTCTGGAATAATATTTAGATAATTTAATTTACTAATTCCAGCATCTACACCAATTATATAGTCTGTCCCCCTAATAACATCATTTATATATTCAATGTCATTTTCTTTAGATGCACCCACTATTACGCATCTCATATTTTCTTTTTCCATTCCTTTACATCCTTAACCTCTTTATACATATAAACATAGCTATTATATCTTGATTTACTTATTTTACCATTCTTCACTGCATCAATAACAGCACACCCCTTCTCACAAATATGAGTACAAGATGAAAACTTACAATTATTAATATATGGACTAAATTCTCTAAAGCAAAACTGAATTTTGTCCTTGTTTATAATTTCATATCTTTCTATATCCACAGTTGAAAAACCTGGTGTATCAGCAACATAAGTAGTATCATTAAGTTTATAAAGTTCAACAAACCTAGTAGTGTGTTTTCCCCTTCCCAGTTTACTACTTATCTCTCCTGTTTTAAGTAAAAGATCTTTATTTATACAGTTTAACAAAGTTGATTTTCCAACACCTGAATTTCCTGTAAAAGCTGATACATTACCCAACAGCACATTTTCTATCTCATCTATATTCTTTGGAAATTTAGAGGAAAATCCAAATACTTTTATGCCCACAGCATTATACATTTCTATTAAATTTTTAGAATCTGCTAAATCCGTTTTAGTCACCACAACTATAGGCTCTATTTTCTTGTTAGTTGATAATGCTATCATTTTATCTATCACAACAGTATTCGGTATAGGATTGCAAACTGAAACAACTATAACTAATTTATCTATATTAGAAATTGGTGGTCTTATAAGCTCATTTTTTCTCGGTAAAATATCTTCTATAGAGCAAAGTCCCTCATCATTGATATTTATAATTACTTTGTCCCCAACATACGGTTTTACATTATTTTTTCTAAACAGACCTCTAGCCTTACACTCACATACTATGCCATTGGAGATTTCTACATAGTAGAAACCTCCAATGCCTTTTAATATAATTCCTCTTTCTTTTCTCATTATTCTAACCTATCAGAACCACGTGATACCGTGTTCGAAGACTGTGAAGGTTGCGATGACTGTGAAGATGGTGAGGATGATGAAGGCTGTTGAGAGGATGAAGAACTAGGTGAAAAATTTCTTTCTTCAACAACATCAACATTTCCTGTATCGAAATTAACTGAATATTTTCTATATATTGCTCCATTTATTGTAACTGTTACAGATTTAGTCCCTTTAGTTCCTGTAATTGTAAACTCATACTTTTTAGCATCTGATGGTATAATGCTTACAGAATCAACCAATTGTTTATCAACAAAAGATTTTATTGCCACCACATAGTCTACATTTGTAGGTAATAAAACCGATATAGGAATTTCTTTTTCTTTCTTAGATTCAGGGGATACCCCTGAGCTTATTGTAATAGTCACAGTTGTTCCAACCGGAACCTCAACTGAATTTAACGGATCTTGAGATATAACCGTATCCTTAACCTTTTCGCTGTCTTCTGTATTGCTCTTAACCACTAATCCAAGTGATTCTAATTCTTTCTTGGCAACATTATAAGATTTATTTACAACATTAGGAATCGTTACCTTCTTTTCGCTTGCACCTTTACTTACATATAATCTAACAGAACTATTAACTTTAACCTCGGTTCCCTCTTGAGGATCACTGCTAATAACTATTCCTGCTGCTGTTTCAGAATCTTCAACTTCTCTTATTTCTCCACATATAAGCCCCGCAGATATAATTTTAGCTCTTGCCGACTCTTGCGTCATTCCCTTCACCGATGGCACAGAAACTGTAGTCCCAGATGAATTAATAGTTAAAGTAATAGTTGCTCCTTCTTTAACTTTTTTAGATCCCGCTTTGGGACTTTGATCTAAGATAATTCCCTCAGCTTTAGTAGAATCATAAGTTGATTCTATTTTCCAAACAAAATTATATTTAGGATTTCCTTGTACATCAGAAAGTTTCATTCCCACAAAATTAGGAATATCAACATCTTTATTAGAATTTTTGCAAGATTTAGAAAGAGCTATTATTCCAAATATTAAAGCAAACAAAACAACTGATACACCTATACCTGTTAATATCATCATATTTCTTTTGCTATTTTTTCCAGAACTTATTTCATTAGAGCGCATATCATAATTGTCATCATAATCTGGTTCTGGAACTGCCGAATGCATATAGCTTTCATTAGTATTAGATAAAATATTATCATTATATACATAATCAAATTTGATTCCTGGATCCAACATAAATTTTTCTAAATCAGCAAGCATCTGATTTGCACTCTGATATCTATTTTCTGGATCTTTTTGCATAGCCTTTAAGGTTATTTCTTCTAAACCCTCAGGAATATCTTGATTAATATTTCTAGGTTTTCTTGGCTGAGTTTGAAGTTGCATTATAGCAACAGAAACTGCATTATCAGCCTCAAATGGGAGTTCACCTGTGGTCATTTCATATAACATAACGCCAACAGAATATATATCTACTTTTTCATCTGTTAGGTCTCCTCTTGCCTGTTCAGGTGCTATATAATGTACCGATCCTATAGCCTTATCTGTTATTGTTCTAGTTTTACTTTTAGCAAACCTTGCTATACCAAAATCAGTAACTTTTATTGTCCCATCCGGTAATAAAATTATGTTCTGAGGTTTTATATCTCTATGAATAACCCCTTTTGAATGTGCATGACTTAACGCACTAAGTATTTGTGTAGTAAAATGTACTGCTTCTTGCCATTTAATATCTTTCTGATGTCTTAAATACTCTTTTAAAGTTATTCCATCAATATATTCCATAACAATATATTGGATTCTATCTCCAAAGCTAACATCATAAACTTTTACTATATTGGGGTGCGAAAGTACGGCTATAGCTTTTGATTCATTTTTAAATCTCCTTATAAACTCACTATTATCTGCAAATTCATCTTTTAAAATTTTTATAGCAACTATTCTGTCATCAATTGTATCATAGGCCCTATATACAACAGCCATTCCACCTTCACCTATAAGTTCATGTATCTCATATCTCCCATCAAGTCTTTTGCCTGAGTACTTATCCATTATATTTTCCTCCTAAATACTTTCTGCACTAATTACTACAACAGTAATATTATCACTGCCACCCATATTTTTAGCCATTAAAACTAGTTCATCAGCCAAGCTCTCTAGAGGCAAATCATTGTAAAATTTACAAATAGTAACAGGATCAACATAATTTGACAATCCATCTGTGCATATTAAAACCGTGTCTTCATTTTTCAATGTATATTTAATATAATCTAATTTTACTGTTGAATCTACTCCTAAAGCTCTAGTAATTATATTTTTATTGGGATGCTCTTTAGCCTGTAATTCAGTTAATTGTC
>CAKSGI010000170.1 GCA_934454005.1 uncultured Eubacteriales bacterium
AGATTGAAAAGATTGGATGGGAAGCATTTGGCTATTGTGGTAATTTAAAAACGGTTGTATTGCCAGAGGATGTTGAAATTGGTGCTAATTGGTGGGGACAAGATGCGAGAGATGAAGGACCGTTTGTCGGAGATTCTCTTTTGACAGAAGTAGAATTTAGTGAAAACACAACAGAAATTCCAGAAAAATTGTTTAGTGGCTGTACTGGCATAAGAAAAGTGGTTATTCCGTCGAATGTTAAAATTATTAATGAAAGTTCCTTTCAAAATTGTACTAATCTTGTGAGTGTTCAATTACCAAAAAGATTGGCAACAATTCAAGGAAACTCCTTTAGAGGATGTGACAAATTAATGGATATTAATTTACCAACAAGTCTAAAAAAAATTGATAATTATGCATTTTGGGGAGATAAATCTCTTGAAGAGATAGCATTGCCTGATGAAATTGAAACAATTGGCTATGGGACTTTTGCATATTGTTCTTCATTGAAGGCAATTAATATTCCAGAGAAAGTAAAAATGGAATCCGATTGGTGGGGGACAGAAGGAACAACAACAGGTCCTTTTGAATATTGTTCAAGTTTGAAAGAGATAACGATAAATAGCAATAGAAAAGAGTTAGATTGGAAAATATTTAAAAATTGTAGTGCACTGGAAGTGATTACAATTCCAAAAACTATAACGGAAATTGCCGAAGAAGCTTTTTGCGGATGTACAAATTTACAAAAAATCAAATTTGAAGAAAATTCACAATTAAAAAAGATTGGAAATAATGCATTTGAAAATTGCGACAATCTATCAAAAATAGTGTTGCCAGAGAATGTTGAAAGTGTGGGAGAAAAAGCGTTTTACCACTGTGATTTATTGGAGGATGTTAGATTAAATAATAAACTAAATTCACTAAGCAGTAATGTGTTTTGCAGTTGTAAGAATTTAAAGCAAATTGAATTTTTAGAAGGACTTACATTTATTTGTGATGGCGCTTTTGGAAATTGTTATGAGTTACAAGAAATTATACTACCAAAGACTGTGCAGAAAATTGGTGTGGAAGCTTTTTATAATTGTGACTCGCTTATAAATGTAAATATGCAGAATAATGTGGTTAGTTTAGGAAAAGGTGCTTTTTATGATTGTGAAAGTTTGAATCAAATTGTGCTTAGTACAGGAATTAAAAAAATTCCGAATGAGGCATTTAGAGGTTGTTCTTCTCTGGAATCCATTATTCTCCCATATCAGGTGGAGACCATAGAAGACAATGCATTTAAGAATTGCACGAAATTAAAAAAGATTACAATTCCAAAAGCAACAACTTCGATATCTGACAGTGCATTTTCCTATCCGGATAAAATGACAATTTATGGCGTGGCAGGAAGTTATGCGGAGCAGTATGCAAAAGAAAATGATATTGCTTTTGTTACACAGCAGATTGCAACGGAGAAAATCACGCTGACTGAAACAGAATTGACATTAGGGCGAAATGAGAAATATCAATTAACTGCTGGATTAACCCCAATGGATTCTACGGATGAAGTTATTTGGTCGTCTTCGGATGAGAAGATTGCAAAAGTGGATAAAACGGGCAATATTGAAGCAATATCGGCGGGCGAGGCTGTTATCACGGCAAAGGCAGGTGAAAAAACGGCGACATGTAAGGTAACTGTCAACATTCCGATAAAAAGCATTTATTTAAACAAAACATCCATAGAATTAAATGCTATTGGTGACAGTTACCAGTTAAATGCAAGTTATTATCCTTCTGATGCAGATGGAGCAACAACGTGGAAATCGGATGATGAAGGGATTGCTTCCGTAGATCAAACAGGAAAAGTGACAGCTGTAGGAAAAGGAATAACGACAATTACTGTTTCATGTGGGGATGTAAAGGCTACGTGTACGGTTGTGTCAAAAGGAGAGAGTGATGGTTCACAGATAATCCCATCTCCTAGTCCTCAGCCAAGTCTGAAACCGAATCCAGATAATCAATCGGCGAATACACCGAAGCCAACTGTGACGCCGGAAGTGCCGACAAAAGGAAATATTCCGCAATCGTCACAAACGGTCAATGATGGGAAGAATAATGCCAAAATGACTTCTTTGACAAAGATTAAAGGTGTCGTTGCAAAGAATCAAAAGAAGTGCAAAGTAAAAGTTACATGGAAAAAGGTGTCAAACAGTTTGGGGTATCAGATTCAGTATGCAACAAATAAAAAGTTTAAAAAGGCGAAGAAAAAAACGGTTAAATCAACCTCTGTTACATTAAGAAAGTTGAAAAAGAAAAAGACATATTTTATTCGGATTCGAGCTTATAAAATGGCAGATGGAAAGAAAGTATATGGAAAGTGGAGTTCAGTAAAAAAAGTTAAGGTAAAGAAGTGATAATGAACAATCGCGTTGTAGGTGGGAGTAAATCAAATTATAAATTGGAGGAATTGTTATGAAAAAATTAGTTTTATCAACAGCATTACTCGTGCTTGGAGTGGCAACGCTGGCAACACCTGCGAAAGCAGCAAAGAAGGCAACGAATTTTTCTTTGACACCATCAACAACAGCCGTTACACGAAAAAGTGTAAAGGTTTCTGTCGCGGTAAAAAAGAAAGCGAAGATAAAAGAAATTCGCTATCGTGCCGGAAAAGTTACAAAGAAAGCAAACAAATATTGGAAGCGTGCAAAATCAATCACGAAAAAGAAATCTTTTAGTGCTCCGTATAATGGCTGGTATTCGGTACGGTTGAAAAACAAAGCCGGAAAGTACACTGTCCGCAATATTCAGATTCAGTGCATTGACAAAACAGCGCCGTCGGTAAATACAAGTTACACGGTTGCAAATAAAGCAGGCACTGTTTCTGTGTCTGCATGGGATAATAATGGAATTTCCTATATCGGTTATCAGAAGGGGTGGCTACAATCAAAGAGAAAAGCCGATTATACGGCAATGCAAAACGATCAGAAGTCATTTCAAGTGACAACACCGGGATATTATACCGTTTGTGTTAAAGATGGTGTAGGAAACACTTATTTGGCTTACCAGTATGTGGAATTATGGAAGGATTTGTGGAGTTTAAAGCCGTTTGATAGTGAAGGCTCTAGAAACTATGAAGGAACATTAAAAGATCGTTGGGGAAATTCGATTACGAATCCGATTAGTGTTGTTGCGCGAGAGGAAGGAAGTAGATACATTGAATATTATTTAGGTGGGAAATACAATAGGTTGTCAGGAGAAATTATTCGTTCAGATGAATTGTATGATGAAGAAATTTCATGGATACAAATTATTGCAGATGGTGTTTTGGTTTATCAGTCGCCAAAAATGAATTACAAGACAAAACCAGTTTCGTTTGATATAGCAATTAATCATGCTAAATATGTCAAAATTGTTGCTTATTCGGATAAGGGGTGGAGTTATGGATACATGCTGATTACCAACGCAAAACTTTATAACTAGGTGAAAAAATATGCAAAAGATATTGGGAAAAACGGTTATATATCCAACGATATTTTTTACAGGAATTTTGCTAATAGTTGCGCTGAATACTGTTTCTCAAGCAGAAAAAGTACTGCCACATTTTATGCATTTGCCTCTTGTATGGGTATTGCCGGGAGTAGTTTTATTTACTCTGGCTTTCATGGCGATTTATTGCAAATGGATGAGGTTAAAATGCTTTAATTGCATTGCTTTATTAATATTTTTGGGAATAATTGCAATGCAATTATTAGTAATACATATTGCGAAGATATATCCAATTACAGATTGTTTTACTACTATGGATGAAGCGATGGCAATGGTGGAGAAACAAAATGGAATGTTAGATAATACAACGGAGTATTTTTCTTCATATACCAATAACTATCTATTTGCAATTGTTATGTATTACATATTCAAAATGGCTAAGATAATTGGTGTTGATTATTATAATATGGCTGTTTTTGTAAATATGATTTTGCTGGATGTTGGGATCTATTTGAGTTTTTGCATCATGCGGAAATTGTGGGGAAGCAGACGCGCTGCTGCAGGTTTATTGTTAATTGCTTTATGCCCGACTAACTATGTTTTTTTACATTATGTATACACAAATACATTTAGTGTGCCGGTTGTAATGGGGATTCTGTATTGTGGAATCAGCATAGACAAAGAGAAGAAAAGCATACGTAAATTTATATGGGCAGTTTTGTTTTGTGTGCTGAGTGTATATGGTACTTATTTAAGACCGACTACCGTGTTTTGTACAATCGGAGTTATACTTTATTTTTTCAGAATAAAGACGCTGAGAGAAAAATGGAAAAAAATTTTGTTGTTATGTATAATAACAAGTTTTTGGATGTTGGTATTAGGTAAGATCATCGATCATCATTTGCAGAACCCCAATAATACGCAAGGGTTTCCCG
>CAKSGI010000171.1 GCA_934454005.1 uncultured Eubacteriales bacterium
TAAGTAAATAGCTTTTAGTGGAAATAAATCCTGTATTAAAAATACATTTGAAAAAAGGGCAACAAAAAAAGCTATAAATTTGCCTTTAAAAGCAATTATAGAAACTGGTATCATTATTATAACTGTTAATATGTATACGGGATATATTCTAATCACTCTATTTAAAACAAATTTTTTAGCCTTACTAAAATCTAAACTCTCAAATTTTCCAACATGTAAATATGACATCAAAAAACCTGATAATATCACAAACGTAGTTACACCAATTGCACCAAGATCAAAATACAAATAATTTTCAAAGAACTCATCACATTCAGGAACAATTTTCATAAAACTAAGATGAGTTAAAAAAACTGCAAGCATCGCAATAAATCTAATGCTATTAAACGGTTTGATATATACCATTTGCACAAAACGCTCCAATCTTTATATCCAATTTTATGTAATTTATCATACAACGCCTTTATCAATATTTCAAGATGAAAATTTTCACAAGTCGCATTACACTTAAACACAGTATCTACTTACAACTGCATTTTAAATGTCCCACATTTTTATATCCTTCCCCATATTTAAAGAACCTCCTATAGTAATTGTTTTAATTTTACTATAGGAGACCTCTCATATTGTATACAATTTTTCAGTTGTTATTGTCTTTTATCTCAAGCAAAAATATACTTACAACTAATTTTTCTAGCTGTTAAGTCCATTAACATTGTTCCCATAACTTTTTCCATCTAAAAAAATATGAGATCCGCCCCATGCTCCTCCTGACGGAGCAACTCTATGCCATATAACACTTTCTTGTTTCCCCTTTGTGTCAGACCATAGCGTCGTATTTATGGCTGTAATTGTAGCTTTATAAGGGTTGACCCCTACATCATAATCACACAAAACTATATCATTGATTGAGTAAAGCCTACAATTGTCCAAGATTAAATTTTGATCCTCACTTGAATAACCAGCTGATGGATGGAAAAACAATGTTCCTAAACTTCCATAATTAGAAATTGATGCAATATAAGCTTTTTCATAATTTGCATACAAGTCACAATTCCTTAGAGTTAACTTAAAGTTAGGCCTTAATCCAATTCCAATAGCTGGAGCCCAATTAGATTTTAGTATGCAATTTTCAAATGTAAGTTCTCTGTTTGCACTATAATCACTTTCAACGTGTACCGCATAACTTTTAGCATTTGTATCATTTGAATCTACCAAAGGATTTGTGCTATCTGCATATATAGTCATATTTTTTACATACCCTGCTGCAATTTCAAGCGGTGGATTTGCATATTGTCCGCAACCATGCCTTAATATGCATTTATTCTTATCCACCCCAATAATGTTTATCGGTTTGTTCATCCAAGCTCTTACATTTTCATAATAATCTCCTGGCATTACTATAATTGTTTCTCCATTATTCTTTTGAACCGCCTCATTGAGCGTACTATAATCGCCGTTTTGTTTATCTACAATAACTACATTTTTATATCTTAAATGTGAGGATCTTAAATACAAATTGTATCCTTCATAATTACTTGAACTCGTTCCCTTTTCAAACTGCTCTGTATCCAAGTTCGCAATAGGTATGGATATTTTCACATATCTTGTATTGCTTAGTGTAGTTATACTATTTGACGTCGTTCTAGCTGAGTAGAGATAATTCTTTGTATACTGAGTTATAATTGCACTGGTATTCGAATAGTAAGTGGTATTACCCTCAACAGGGATATACTCACTTGTGCAGTAAGTGTTGTCCACTATAAACGCTCCACTACCACTAGACACATTGCCCTTAAATCCTTTTATAACTGTATTCTTATTAAACAAATTCTTACTAGTAAAACAGGAGTTTAGTGCATCTATATCAACTGCAGGCTCCCCTCTATGCCTTGCCATTACTCCATTAATCAAAACAGGCTGATATGGTGTCACCGTTTCCATAGACAAGCCTGGAATAAATGTAAATAAATATATTAAGTTTTTAGCTAGTTGGGTCGATGATGTGCCCTCATAAGGAGCAGACTTAAAAATTAATTGATTTACCCACATCCCATTACTTTTTTTTGCATAAACATTTATATTAGTTTTATCTGATACATCTGAATAACTATAATCCCCTGATTTTAATATATAAAAATATGTATCCGTATAAATCAAAGTAGAATCTGATACTACTATTTTTTCATTTATTATATCAATATTAATTAAAAATCTATTAGCAGGAATCATTCCCTGTTCAATACCTAATTTTGTACCATTTGCTATTTTAGCTCCCGTTATTGAGTCATTTGCATACTTTTCAGTTGTTAAACTTCCATCCGCCACACTTGATATAACTGGCGCTGTACCAGCCATAGCTGACTGAACTTCATTTGATAAGTTTTCTAATTTTATTTTATAACTATCACTTGAAGTATCAAACTGATTTGACTGTAACTTTCCATTTGAGTTTAGCGTTGCTACACCATTACTAGCATTTTTGTCAGATATTGGTATTGCCCCGATATCATTTGAGTTTGGCATTTGTACTAATTTTCCATCATCTCCTAATGTTGCAACACCACCATTAGCTCCCTTTTCACTTTCAGATATCGCACCTATTTGATCTACCGTAACATCATGTGGATTTAATGTTGAATTCATATGTGATTTCATTAAATTTACATCTCCCAATGCAACCTGTAGAGCCGTAAACTCACTACTACTTTCAATTGCATTATCATCCATAGATTTTTCCACATATAGATTAAGGCCTCTAATTTTTAGTGTTTCTCCATTCCCAGAAACCACTCTTACTTCTGCATCTCTATATGTACCATAAGCATTCGACATTTCTGATGTCAACTCTAATAATACAGTACCATTTTCCTCATCAATTATAGTTGCAGAATTATAGATTTCTTTACCATTTGGTTTGATTAAATAAACTTGTACAGATTTATCTGCTAAATTAATGTTGTTTCCATGATCTGTAAGGGAAATCTCTAAAAATCTAGAATCAATCTCACCCTGAACGACCTTTACTAAGACATTGTTTTTCTTCCATGCATCAAGTGTAATCTTTTCTTTCACCATTTGCTAATTCCTCCTAAAAATTTATGTTGTACCATAACACAGCAAAAAAACCATATTTTTTGCACTTTAGGAGGCAAAAAATAAAAATTATTTTTATTAATATATTGCTTAATAAATTTTAAGCATAAATTCCATAGTGAATTCAAGTTATATAATATAACTGTTCTTTCCCAATAAACCTCAAAATTTCTTACACACAACTTAAGAATTCATATTTTTTAATATTAAGTTAAAAATCAATACACCCTTACGTTCTTATTGATAATATTAAAAGATCAAAGATAAAGGAGTATGAAATTCTCAAGATGTCAAAACACGAACAAAAAAGCCTTACCTTACAAAGAATTTTGGGTAAAAAAAGAAGAGCGAATTGCTTAAAACAATTACACTCTTCAAAAAAGATAACCACAAGAAAACTAAAGCCCTATTAGTTATTCAGCATGGTGCCGCTGACCGGACTTGAACCGGTACAGTATTGCTACCGAGGGATTTTAAGTCCCTTGTGTCTACCTATTCCACCACAGCGGCAAATTAAAAATCTAAACTATACACTAACATTTATAATTATATCAGACTGTTTTTTAAAAATCAATACATTTAATAATATTTTTTCTTAAATCGTATAAGTTTAGAATCGGTGTAAAGCAAAATGATGAAAAAATGTCTCAAAGTGTATTTTTATTACAATATGATACACCATATAGTTTTTTCAAATAAGTCTAACTTTTTAAGATATGATCGGTACTTAGTTTAAATTAGTACACAAGGTTAATTTTTAAAAAACAAGTAATTAGTCACACGTACTAATCTGAAACAAAATTTACTAAACCAAATCGGAAATAAACCTTTTGTATTACTTACAAAAATCAAAAAATAATAATCTTGATTTAAATACTCAAAAATCAAGATTATTATTAATAATTTAATCAATAAATCTATTTTACACAAATAATTTGTAATATAATTGAGTTGTTTGTCCACAATGATAAATTTTTATATACTTACAAATACATCAGTTTGCGATACCCGATGTGTGTAAAATCAGAAAATCGTATATATTTAATGAACTGCTTCTATGATCTTGATAATCATTTGAATCACGGAATTAATTATTACTGTTATAGATTCTGGCATAATAATTACCTTCTTTCATTATTTCATAAATTAGTTCGTTTATTGCTTCGTTCTATAGCTAATGAATTGATTCTATAATTTTGATAATCATTTGAATTACTGAATTAATTATTACTGTTATAGATTCTGGCATAAT
>CAKSGI010000172.1 GCA_934454005.1 uncultured Eubacteriales bacterium
AGGAGTTAGCAAACTTCATAGTAGTAACTGGGTTGCTAGAGAAGAATAGTTCGCTAGGTTGTGGTTTTGTAAAGGTGATATGCTAAATTATTAAAAGAACAGAAAGAATATTAGTTGATATATATTTACCAGCTAAAACTCTGTAAGTAAGCAATATAGCTAAAAGTGAAAAGTAACATTTGGTTGGTAAATACAAACGAAAATAGCGATATTTCTATGCTGTGTGGAAGTTGTTGCAACAAAGATCGTCTATTTTACTATAGTTAATAATCTACATTATATGTTTTATAATACATGTTGAAAGAAGATATAAATATAAAAGATTTAGTTAATAATCTACATTATATGTTTTATAATTTTGTTTTATTCTTATCGCTATTTCCCCATTTACAGTTAATAATCTACATTATATGTTTTATAATAAATAGCACATGCTAAAACAAGGAATTTTAGAAAGGGTTAATAATCTACATTATATGTTTTATAATAATATTGAGAAAGTTGGAGATGATAAACGATAATTAGTTAATAATCTACATTATATGTTTTATAATAGACGTATCTAAAAAATATGGACAACCACGAAAAAGTTAATAATCTACATTATATGTTTTATAATCTCCGTTCTTTCCTCGGGATTCACTTTTTCCGTTTGTTAATAATCTACATTATATGTTTTATAATATAATGCAATGACAGTATATCTTTAATTCTTTTAAGGTTAATAATCTACATTATATGTTTTATAATAGGCTAAACTGGTTTACAGCTAAAAAAGCATTTCCGTTAATAATCTACATTATATGTTTTATAATTGTTTCATCAAGCTCGGCGTTGTAAGCAGGGAAAGTTAATAATCTACATTATATGTTTAAAAAAATAAAAAAGGAAGTGAAATTATGATTTTAAGTAGACCAAACGAAACATTAGACAAGCATATAGAAAGAGTTGTGAACAGCTACAAATCTTTATGTAAAAACAAAGGAATAGATAAAATATTAATAAATTTATTTAATAAATTAGAAACCAAAGAAAATATTAAGAACAATATAAACGTAAATGAATTAATATTAAATGTTTTAAAACTTCATGATGATGGCAAGAAAAATAAATACTTTCAGTCTTATGTTGAAAATGAGGAATACTTAAAATATAAAGTAACAAATGATAATAAAGAACATTCTATAATATCAGCATATTACTTCCTAGAATATTATAAGCCTATTATAGAAAGCAAAACAAATACTTTAAAAGGTAGAGATAAAAGAAAAATTAAAGGAAAACTTGTTAATATAATATTAGCTTGTGCTTATATAATATCCAAACATCATGGGAATTTGCAAGATGTAAATTATCATTCAATGCTTGAAAGAATTGAGGACAAGCACACATTATACAACGATTGTTATAATAATTACAATCAAGAGATTGTAGATTACTACAAAAAAAATAAGGAGTTAGAAAGCTGTAATTATGAGTTATATATATTTATAAAGTTTCTATATTCAGTCTTAGTAACCTGCGATTTTATGGCTGTGCTTGAATTTAATCAGAATAAGCCTTTAGATTTAAATTTGATAAACAAAAATAAAATAAACCAATTTAAATACAACTTTGAAAATAATAATATAATAAAAGGAATTAGAAATACTCCATTAGAAGAAATGACTACCGTAAATAAATATAGATCGCAAATGTTTCTTGAAAGTGAAAGTAATCTAAGAAAAGAAAACAATAATATGTATTATCTTGAAGCTCCAACTGGTAGTGGAAAAAGTCTTACAAGTCTTAATTTGGCTCTTAATATGATAGACGATACTTATAATAAAATATATTATGTAGCCCCTTTTATAAACATTTTGGAGCAAACATACAAAGATATAAATAATACTTTGGGCAATCTAAGTATTAAAGATGTTGCTTTAATAAACAACAAAGAATCTATAATAACAGAAGATTGTGATATATATGAAGAAGAATATTTATCAAGTCAAATGATAAACTATCCACTATCAATAATTAGTCATGTTAAACTATTTGATATACTATTTGGGAATAAGAGAATCCACAATATGATGTTACCATTATTTTGCAATAGCGTGATCATCTTAGATGAAATTCAGAGTTATAAAAATTCTATATGGATAGATATTATAAATTCTTTAAAAGAGTATTCAGAGGCTTTAAATTTAAAAATAGTAATAATGTCAGCAACTCTACCTAAATTAGATGTATTACTTGATGATAAAGACTATAAAATAAGCAACCTGATAACAAATAAGAAATATTACTATGACTTTTTTAAAACTAGATGTGATTGCGATTTTAGTTTGCTAAATAAAACTTTCAATGAAAAAACACTATATGATAAAATAGATGATGTTATAAATGAATCTAATAAAACTCGTATTTTAATAGGGTTAATTAAAGTAAAAACCTGCAATAAAATTTATAATGATATGTTAAAATATAAAAACAAAGGGTATGAAATTTATAAAATAACAGGAAATACAAATACTTTTAAAAGGAATAGCATAATAAAAAAACTAAAAGAAAAAGATGACAATGGTAATTATGTGTTCAAAAAAGTTATTTTGGTTGCTACTCAATGTATAGAAGCTGGAGTAGACATAGATATGAATATAGGATTTAAAAATATATCATTGTTAGATAGTGATGAGCAGTTTATGGGAAGAATTGAACGTAATTTTAATAACAAAGGCATTGTTTATTACTTTAAATTAGATGAATTAGGATATATCTATAAAGATGATTATAGATCAGAACGAACTTTATTAAATAAAGAGTGGCAAGAAATATTATCAAATAAAGATTTTGATAAATTTTATAAAAGAAATTATACATGGCTGATAAGAAATGAGCAAGATAATCACCTGAATATACTTAATTGTTTTAAAAAATTAAAATTCAATTTTATATATAATAATTTAAAATTAATAAATGAAAATACAAAAGTTAATATTATATTAGAATTTGATTATATAGATGAATATAACAATGTGATCAGCTTTAATTATTTAAATAATAAATATAAAAATTTAAAATATAATTTTAGCATAGGATATGGAGAACGTGAGATAAAGCTAAGTAAATATAAAAAGAAATTGGATATTTTTAATTTTCAAATAAATACATATGACCTTGATAAGATAGGCATATTAGAATTAAGAAATGATGAATATTATATCAGTAATGCTAGTAGATTTTTTGATAATCTTACAGATGACAAAGTTAGCAATGAAAGTGAATTTAATATAGATAGGTTACTTGCCAGTTAAGATGAGATTAGTGCTTAATTGTATTGTTAATTAAAATAAATATAAAAATTTAAAATCAGTAATTGTAAAAAGAAATACCAAGATAGTCATTAAGACTATCTTTTTTTAGTTATATAATAATTTTTCTTGCATAATAAGAGAATTAGTGCTATTATTAACACATACTAGCTTTAAACGTTATTAAATACGTTTGCAATATTGAATTAAAATAAAAGTTTACATAAATAGAAAAAGCCTTACGCTTAATTAGACATTTAACGGATATCTAATTAAGTGCCACAAAGATGAAACAGCCATCTAAGCAACATTTTACGATAAGACTTTCTTCTATGTAAATTACAATTGTTATTATAGCATATATATTATGCTAATGCAATAGTTATTTACATAATACGAAAAGTTTTTTAAAGCATTTGTTATTTAGATAGATTATCTTTGACAAGTGCTTTTTCTTTTACCAGAAAGGCGAGAGAATACTAATGCAAAAAATAACTAAAAGAAAATATACTACAAATCTAACAACAGAAGAAATTAATGTTATAAACTCTTTAAAGGATAATTATGAAATATTAGCCAAAACTAAATCAAATTTAATGAGTGTTTTATCTTATCTTATAAAACATGGAGCTACTTCTAATAATGGATTAAGAAAATCTATTAAGGATATTTGGAATATGTATAGAAGATATCATACTAACATCAAAACAATTTCTAATTTCAAAAGGATCATTCGCAAATTGGAACAAGTTAAACTTATTTTCATAGAAAAGATAGGGAAGGTTAATATATATCACGCTAGAAAATTCTTGCAAGTGACACAAGAAGTATCTAAAGAAGTGACAAAAGAAAATACTTTTGAAAGCGTTGATATACCTACAATTGAGCAAGATTCACAAAATACCCAAATACAAAAGTTAAATAAAGATTATATTAATATTACTTATAATACGCCTGAAGGCTTATCTGTAAATAGTTATAAGGATTCTTTGCCTTATCAAAAGGCGTGTATACAAAATAATCAAGATACCTTAGAACCTAATGA
>CAKSGI010000173.1 GCA_934454005.1 uncultured Eubacteriales bacterium
TCTCGGTTGGAAATCTCCTCTGACTGTTTTGAAAGATTATTTGTCTGATGGTGTAACATATGTTTGACAAACCTACAATCAAAACTATAAAAACGGAAGCCTTTGTAGTTTTACAATACATATTTCATATGCAATTATTAGCAATATACTTGATAATTTTCTCATAATATGTTTTTTTATTTGACCACAACTTTCCAATTTATTAATACTATATCCCAAATATGTGAAAATTGCATAAATTTTTGCTATGATTTTAATTGCATAGAGGGCGGCAGCATTTCAAGCTGTCGCCCTCTTGACTACTGAACAGCAAAACTGAGCGAGGCTGTCAATGGTGGGCGAAGCCCGTTAGTTTTGACCGTTGACTGACTCGGCTGTGTTTGCTATCTGCCTGTTATTTGACTTGTTTTGTTTCGGTTATTTCAGCAATCCGTATGTTTGCTTCAATAGCAGTATGCGGTAAACACTTTCGTTGATGCGTTTTTCACTTATCGTTCCATTTTTAACAGCTTCTATCACTGCTTCAAATGTTTCTTGAAGATTATCGGGGCAAAGGAGAATATCACAGCCTGCTTTTATTGCGTTTACAGCAGCTTCTGCCGCAGTATATTCATTTGTGATTGCACCCATCTCCAACGCGTCGGTAATCACAACATTATTCTTCAGGTTCAACTGTTGCCTTAAAACACCATTGACAATTTCATCTGACATAGACGCAGGTGTCAGATTACCTGTTATTTTAGGTGTTGCTACGTGACCAACCATGACACAATCCCGTGTGCTTAGTGATTTATAAGGGAGCCATTCACAAACTTCCATTTCCTCTTTCGATTTGTAGCTTACTGCGATTCCATTATGGCTATCTTCTGCGGTATCTCCGTGTCCAGGAAAATGCTTAAAAGTAGGAATAATTTGCTGTTGCTTCAAACCTTCTGCCATAGCTTTTGCCATGTTCGCAGCAACATCAGCGTCCGATGAAAACGCACGGTTTCCAATTACTGTATTGTTCGGATTTGAGTTCACATCGGCAACCGGGGCAAAATCCAAATTAAATCCATATCGACGCAAATATGTACCGATTGTTGTACCCATGTTCTTAGCGGCTGTCGTATCGCCGCTTTCTCCCACAGCAGCTGCACTTTTATACTTCTGGACATCAAATGCGGCATTGTTAGCAAGCCTGGCAACAAGACCGCCTTCTTCATCTACCGCCATGAAAAGAGGAATGTTGCTGGCATTTTGAAGATTATTGATAAACTTGGTTATCTGCCCAGGTGTTGAAATGTTTCTTCCGAACATGATAATACCGCCTACAGGATAATTATCAAGCGTATTAGCCATAGTATTTGATAATTCGGTAACTCCGCCTGTCGATGTCGGTAATTCCAATGCGTCCGGACGGATAATGAATAACTGACCTACTTTTTCTCTAAGTGTCATTTTCTGTAAAATAAGCTCAACCTCATCATCTGTCTGCGAAGGTTCTGATGGTAAAGGTTCTGTTTCTGTCTGCGAAGGTTCTGAGGGCAAAGATTCAGTTTCTGTCTGCGAAGGTTCTGGTGGTAAAGATTCAGTTTCTGTCTGAGACGGTTCAGATACTGATGGTTCGGTTGCTATCTGTGGCGGTTTGGTTTTTGAAGTTAATGTTTCTTCCTGTTGAGTTTCCGAGTTTGTTGTTTCTGGTGTTGTCAAAGAACAACCAGTAAATAAATATAGTACAATCAAGGCAACAATGCTAATTTTAATCCACTTATTCATGTTTAGTTCCTCCTCAAATTATAAGTTTTAGAATATAATGTCACTCAAATGTGAATTTTTTGTTATAGTATAGCATACCGTAGCACATGTCTACAATCAAATCTAAAAAGCTGAGTTTCAAAAAGAACCATCAATTTCGTAGGTGCATGCGCTATAATACACTTAAATAATAGTATCTCTGTACTACATAACCCATCGAGAACTAAATTCCCCTGTAAGTGTTCATACGAAAAGATGATTCCATGAACGCTATTTTATGACAACACAAAGACAAAATCAACGGTACATTTTCTTTTTTTAACAGAATTATTATCAAAGGACGTATTCTCAACTTTTTTCACAGTCCGGTGTAAATGTGCTGTCAAGAGATTTTTCTGCATATGCGAATTAAGTAACTGATGAAATCGTTGCACATGTTGAAAACATATCGGAAGTATCACAGTTCCCTCTGAAATATCTTGCATCTTTCAAACTTTCGAAAGAACAGACGGCCTTAGAAATCTTAAAATAAAATCCAGTTACAGAAGGGTTTATCTATATGCTCTCTGTCGTCGAAGGCTGTCAGACCCTTCGAACCGTAAAACAGGAAAACGAGCAGTTACAACTACATTCCATTGTCAGAAAATGTAAGTATTACTATTATTATCTGGATAAACAATTTTGTTTCATACATATGAGACTCCAAACATAGTTCCCATTCATGATACAGATTTGTATCAATGGACGCGAGTTAATGAAGCATATCTTTGAAGAAAATAAGATTTCCTTCAAAATGTATAACAATTCATTTTTCTATATCAGTGATATTGAAAAAGCACAAGAGTTGGCAGATAGATTTGATTCCAGATCACTCTGTCGACAACTCGACATGTTTGATTATTAAGTAAATCCTTATCTTTGTATATATAGAAGATATTCTACACGTCGGCTATCATTGGGATGTAGGACAATGCGGGTATGCGACTGATGTTATGTTTAAAAACAGAGAAGCTTTGGAGGATAGTTATCCATCTCTGGTTGAGCGCGTATTTTATGATTTCAAAAGCACGGATGTTTTTTATTTTCTGGGACGTAAACTTGATGTCAGATTTCTGGGAGAGGCAATCTCCGATTATCGTAAATGCCCGAAAGGTTGGAGAATTAAATTCAAAATGAAATCAAATAGTATCAAGATGTATGATAAATTGTATAAAAATGACAATCAATGGCCCGAAGGAATACAAAGTTTATAAGAAAGGACAGCATCGAAATGGTACAACCTCGAAACATTGGGTTTCTATGGGAAAGTCGATAGCAAATCTATACCGATATGCTGAAATATCAAAAACTGCAAACAAACGTTTCCTTGATTCCATGCATAACGTTCTTCCTGCAAAAAGCATTGAGAAAGAACTCAATGAGATTTGCGAAAAGAAGACTGTGCGTGGTAAACATTATACCGGATATAACGTCTGGTTCCCTGAAACATTTCGATTGTTTGAGACGATTTCAGACGGAAAATATCTGATTCATGGCTTTACCAATCAGGAAATCCGCAGGTATAACAATCCGGATACCGTGAATGAATGTGGAAAAATGACCCGCAGTTTTGCAAAATTATGTGCACATAGATTAATACGCAAAATTCCTCATTCACGAAGATATATGGTTAGTGACAAGGGGACGTCATGTCACGTGTGCAATCATTAAAGCAAAACGTAAAATATATCCACAATTTGCAGTCAGCCAACAGCCACTTTTATCAAACAATCTGTATAACCTGTCAGATGAATTGAACAGGATTATTTCTTGTACCATACTTTACATTATGTTGTTTTATTTTTATGTCCTGATAAATCGATAGCATAGGAATATGAGTTTTTCTTCTATATTTGCAAGGAAGCACTCAAACAACTTTAAAAATTATTCATGTGTTTTGCTATGTATGCTCTTATTTTCTTTTGCTTCGGAATAGCGGTGGGCGGTCTGTCTATCTATGTACTGCTTTTGTTATTGCCTCTCTACCGAACATGAGCATTAAATGTAGCTCCTGAAACTCCATCATCAATAAAAATTTTTACGTTTTTGAAACCATTTTCTTTTGCGTACCTCGTAAAAAGTGTTTTTTGGTTTGAATTACTGTTGCTCTCATATTCTAGATCATCATATTGCGATAATCTTAAATATAGAGCAATTATTTTATCATTGCATAATTCATTTTTAGGCAATTTTGACTGTTTCATTAACTATTCTCCTTTCAAAAATAAACAGCCAGAACCATGTTTGTATTTCTTATTATACATCATATTTTGTAGTTTTGTCAAATATATGTTACACAATCAATCAAATAATCTTTTAAAACAGTACGAGGAGATTTCCACCCGAGAGGGCACATAGGAAAGCAATTGTAGTCCCTGTAGTTGTAAGATTTAAGCTGTTTAGAAAAATCTTCGAAAGAATAAAATTTGTGCGTAACATAGAATCGTTCGTTATCCTTGCTATAGCTGCGTTCTACTTTTCCATTGTGCCTTGGTGTGAAAGGACGAATCAGCTTGTGACGAATGCCATGTTCCTCGAGCACACGCTGAAACATAGTTAA
>CAKSGI010000174.1 GCA_934454005.1 uncultured Eubacteriales bacterium
GTTTTTATTTTGGATACAAAACCTTCTGTAGTACTGTTGGTTATTTTCTCGTTGATTTGATTGGTTACTGCAATTATATCTCTTTCAACACCATTCATAAACTCTCTTAATTTAATCCAATTTGCCCATTTATTACTTTTATATATTTTAAGATACTCATCAAGTGATTGAGTTGATCTATTTGAAACAATTTCTCTAAATGATTCTACAACATCCAATGCGGTAGAATAATGATTATCTGTGTTTAAGTAATTAATCAATTCAGCTTTAGTTTTTTCATCTATTTTTAATTCTTTCAAAGGTTTACCATATAAAAGTTTGTTAAACTCTTTTCTACTTATGATTGATGATGATTGCAAATCATTTTCTATTATTCTTAATTTTAATTGCTTATAAAAATTTTCATATGATCCTTGATATCCCAAGCTTTGAATGTATGTATGAATAGCTCTATAATTAATCTCAGTATTATTTTGTTTATGTTCAATAAGATTTTCGTAGATTTCCTTTGAATATTTATTTAATTCGGTTTTATTGTTCTTCTAAGTATTGTAGCATTTTTTTCTAAATATCTATTTATCGTTTTTAATTCTAAACCATACTTTTCTACAAGACCTGTTTTACTAATGTGGTTTTTATTATAGTCATCTCTAATTTTATCTATTAGCTCTTGCTTCTTATTTCGTCTAGCAATTATTGACTGTTGTTGAAGAGGTAAATTTACTTTAATCCATGATAAATCATAATTTTCGCCTAAAACTATATGCTTATTAGCTAATTTTTTTAAATCATCTTTAATGGCATCAATGAAATTTTTAATTAAATGAAATCGATCACTTATTTGTATTATATTTTTATTGGCAGCATTTATTGATCCTTTATATAAAGTTGAACCATCTCTGCTACATTTCTTAAGGTTCGTAAATTTCATTAATTCTTCAGTTACATCATTTTGTAATCTAGAATCAATTATATTGATAATCTTTTTACTAATATGATCTATAAATACTGTGCCATATGATGTTTTTTTCTTGAAAGCAAAATCATCTATTCCGATTTCTTCGTATTTTTCATAGTCGATATATAAATTTGATTTTTTTTTAATATTCTCAAGATAGAAGAATCCGACAAATCACATATATGTTTTTTGATTGTCCTTTCTAGACCAATAGCAGAAGACTCTTTTATATTATCAATTATATATTCTTCTAACCTTTTAGTTTTTCTAGATCTAAAATCACAACAACTCAAAGGATGAACGAAAGATTCTTTCTTATTTTTATCTTTGTAGTAAATAGGTAATTTTATTGATAGGATAACAAATTTATTTCCAAAATTTATATCTTTAAGCACTCTGGTTTTATAACCTCTAATATAATAGTCAAGCCTTTTAACTTTACAATAAATTCTTAATGTTTTTCCATCTTCAACATCGCTAACATATATTAAATTATCATTTAGTTGGTCCAAAAAATTTTGCATTATTAGGTTCCTCATATCTATATCTTTTACTACTTATATTATATCACGAAAAGAACTAAAAATCTATAAAAACCCAACGAAATGAATGAGAACCAATACTAGGGTTATTAATTAATTCGAGCAAAATTCTTTTCTCATTATCAGTCAATTCATCCGAAAGATTTTTGCCATCATTTTTGCCACTTTCCTACACTTATATGATATCATTTACATATCGCATTTTAAACTAAATTCTACTATTTATTTAATAAAAAAGCCTGATAGCATTGTATCAGACCTATTCTACTATTGTGTAAACGTTGATAGCATAATAGCAAGGTTAGCACCCCTACTTATAATCGTGTTAGATTTTAGCACCATTTGTATTTAATCGTGTAAATTATTAGCACCTTTTAGCACCATCAATTTTAACTTGACATTTACCTTTTTTAGAGTGATTTATCACATACGAAGGAGATCTTTTTATTATGACAAAGAAACAAGCTGAAGACGAGATGAAATATCATCTTGCAGTTCTTCTTCTAAATGATTTATTAGAAAAAGGCAAAATAACAAATGATGAACTTCTTATTTATAAGAAAAAAAAATTTATTAGGAAATATAAACCAATAATTGGTTGCTTGGAGGTGAAAATTTAAAAAAGAAAATTATTGCCATTTCACCTGCAGAACAACAAAAAGAAATAACTCAATTAGTTCCACAAGAAAATATAAAAGTTGCGGCTTATTGTAGAGTATCTAGTGAAACAGATGAACAGCTCAATAGCTTATCGGTCCAAAGAAAGTATTTTGATGAGTTATTTGCCTCTCATTCAGATTGAACTAATGTTGGTATTTATTATGATGAAGAAATTTCAGGACTTAATATAAGAAAGCGAGCAGGTTTTAACAAAATGGTTGATGATGCTTTAGCTGGTAAAATTGATCTAGTTATAGTTAAATCAATATCACGATTTGCTCGTAATACTATTGATGCACTTAAAAATTTAAAAGCAAAAGGTATTAGAATCATTTTTGAAAAAAGAAAACATTGATACTTCTGATAGTAAAAGTGAATTTATTTTAACTATTATGTCTTCTCTTGCTCAACAAGAATCACAATCCATTTCAGAAAATATAAAATGGGGAATTAGAAAGTCTTACGCAGAAGGTAAAGTTAAAATTCCTGGCTTCTTTTATGGATACAAATATTGTGGTAAATATACCTTTCAAGTCGATAAAACGGAAGCAAAAATAGTATGTTTAATTTATAAGATGTTTTTAGAAAGAAAAGCTAGAAATCAAATAGGTGCTTATCTTGATAATAATAAAATATCAACAGCTATGGGGCTTGAAAATGCAAAATGGTCTAGAAATGTTGTTAACAATATACTTACAAATAAAAAATATTGTGGAGATGCTATTTTGCAAAAAAAATATATTTCAGATTACATAACTAAAAAACAAGTAATAAACGATGGAAAGTTAACTGAATACTATGTAAAAAACAATCATGAAGCAATAATACCAAGAGCTACATGGGAACTTACTCAAGAACTTTTAAAATCAAAAAGATATGATAATAGACAAAATAATCTTTTTTCGTTAATGATAAAATGTTCTAATTGTGGAGGTTGGTATCAATGCAAAACACAAACAAGAGATTATTTTGTTAGAACATTTAAATTCTACAAGTGTGAAAACAAATTAACCAAAACAAAGGAATGCAAAAATAACTGTGATATTACACAAGATCAACTTGAGCTTTTATTCCATAATGCAACATTTGAACTATATGATATGTTTCCTGAATTGGTGGATGATTTATGTTCTATTACCGAGAAAATAATTGATGGTAAAAGGAAACAAAATAGACTAAAAAAACTATTTAAAGAAAAGCCTAGTTTTGCAATTAGTGAATATGAAAAAACATCATGGACAATCCTAGTTGATTATGCAGAAATCACTCAAAATACATTAACTTTTCATTTTCTTAATAAAGAAACAATTACAGAAAGTTATGTAAGATGGAAGCCTATAGAACATTTTGAAAGAAAGCCAAAAAGCCCACCCAAGCAATAAGCCTGGATGGGTTATTTTAATTATATTAAATACATTCATTTCTTACAGAATTTTTATTTCTTTAAAATTACTTTTTTTCTTTGTTATACTCTAAAACAATTCTTTCTACTTCCGCCTGTAAAACCTCAATATCAGGCATAACGGTTGTATACCTTGCTGCGTAAATGTTATTTTCAATTCCTTGAATAGACATTTTAGCTAATGCCTCTTCTTTTCTTGCACAAAGAATAATTCCAATTGGATCTTGGTCTCCTTCATCATTAACTTCATTTTTATAATAATTAACATACATATTCATTTGTCCAAAATTTTCAGGCTTAAGTTTATTCATCTTCAAATCAATTAAAACATACGATTTTAAAATTTTATTATAGAAAACCTTATCAACATAATAATTCATTCCTGCAATACTTATTCTTTGTTGAGAGCCAACGAACATAAAGGCTCTTCCAAGTTCAAGCAAGAAATCCTCAATATGATCAATAATTGCTTTTTCTAAATCAGATTCAAGCATTGGTTTTTTCAGGAATACCAACAAATTCTAAAACCATTGGATCTTTTATAAAACTATCAGGAGTATTATATGTAACACCTTGATTGGCAAGTTCCAATACTGTTTTCTTATTAGCATCACCTTTTGATAATAATAAACGTTCATAAAGTCCTGAGTCTATTTGTCTATCAAGTTCACGAACACTCCAATTAGAATTTTCACATTCATGTTCATAAAAAGATCTAGCGTTAATATCTGATACACTAAGGAGCAAAAGATAATGTGAC
>CAKSGI010000175.1 GCA_934454005.1 uncultured Eubacteriales bacterium
CTCCAACTGCCTAATAATAAAGGTAGGAAGGAGGAAAACTGTTAAATGGCAAAGGTAATTAATACCGTAATTAAACTGCGTTATGATTAGGATTATAACTATCAACGTGTAGGAGATAAGTTTATTCCTGCTTATGGCGAAGTGTGTCTTGTTAATACTGCTAATAGCGGTTTAAGAGCTCTTGTTGGTGATGGTGCTAAAACCTATAATCAACTTGATTATGTTGATTATGTTTTCTATAAAGGATATTTTAAGAATAGCTCTTTTTGGAAAGAAGAAGAAGCAATTACAGAGCTTGATAAAAACATTAACAAGATTTATATTGATTTGGGCAATAATAACACTTTATACATTTTTAATGGTGTAGATTATATGCCTATTGGTCAGCTTCCATTTGCGAATAGCAAAGAAGCTGGTATTGTAAAGTTGTATGATACCGTTGGAGACAACGTTGATGGTACAATGACTCAAAAAGCTATAACCGAAGAACTGAAAAAGAAAGTAGGGGCTTCGATTGATGGAGAAACTATTATTTTTAAATAATTAAAGATAATGTTTTTATATAATAAGCGATTGTTTCGCTTAATTGCAATTAAACAAAACAATAAGGAGGTTTTTATATTATGGCTAATAAATTGCTTTCCGTATTTAACGTTGGAGGCGTTGATTATAACCTGAAGGACGCTGCTGCTACTGCTAAACTGAATACTCTGCTTGGTGAGCAGACTGTTCAGGAACTTGGTGCTGCTGCTTGGAAGGCTGTTGCCGCCAGCATTTCTGATTCTGACGAGGGTCTTCCTACTGCTAAGAAGGTTAAGGAATATGTTGATGCTCAGGTTGGCACCATCCACAACTTTGATGTCGTGATTGATGCTACTGGCACTGCTGCTGGCCCCTCTGTTGCGGCTTCTGCTGATACCATGTACAAGATTTATCTTGTGCCTGATAGTAATGCTGAGGCTGGGTCTTATATTGAGTATATCACTATTAAGAGTGGTGAAACTTATAAGTGGGAAGCCATTGGTTCCACTAAGACTTCTCTTGACGGCTATGTTGAGAAGTCTCAAAAAATTGCTGGTCTCACTCTTAATAAGGATATTACTGTTGCCGAACTTCAGGGTGCTCTTGGCCTGAAGGCTTTCGCATATGCTGCTACTGGTTCCGCTACGGTTGCTGCCAAGACAGTGAGTGGCGTTAAAGCTATTGGTACGAGCACTGGCTCTCTTACTGGTACTATGGCTTACGATGAAACCAATATTACTTCTACTGGCACTGTAACTGCTACTGGTTCTGTTACTGGTTCTGCTATTTCTGATGGTACTGTTGCTGTTATCTTGAAGGATGCCGCTACTGCAACGGCTGCTAATGTGACTGCTACCGCATATAAACCTGCTGGTACAGTTGAGACTACTTTCACTGCCGCTGCTGAAGATGCTGTTGATGCTGTTTCTTTTGGGGGTATTGTTTCTAAGCCTACCGCTAAAGTAACCCCTGCTACTGCTACTATTAAAGGTATGAAGGATGCTGGTACTGCTTATAGCATTACTAAAGGCTCTGTTGAGAAGGCTACTGATACTAAGAGTGCTTTTGCTACTGAGGGTGTCACTGCTTCTGTTAATGAAGATACTGAGACTCTTACTTTTGCGGCTGCTGGTACTTCTCAGGCTGTTACTGCCGCTGGTGATGTGACTTATACCGCTCCTGTTTTGTCTGGTGCTCTGCCTACCTTCGAAGATGCTACTGTTATGACTGGCGCTACTGTTGATGTATCTCAACCCACCTTTACTGGTGATAAGTATGCTGTTAATAGCACCTTTGCTGGTACAGAGGAGGCTAACATGAAGGTAACTGGTGTTACTTATGTTAAGCAGGCTGTTGACAAGGCTACCTTTACTGGCACTGCTGCTACTCTTGGCTTCTCTGGAGATGCGGTTAATGTTTCTGTTGCTGGTAAGTATGACAAGGCTAATAAGGGTACTCTTGCCTTTACTGGTGCTGACATTGAGCTTGCTGTTGGTGATATTGCTGTTCCCGGTCAGACCGTTGAGGTTACTCCCGTTACCGAGTAATTTAATCCTTTTAAAAAGTAGGTAACTAAGAATGGATATATCCAAGATAGAGTTGCCTGATGGTTCTCAATTTGATATAAAAGATGTGTATTTAACTCATGTTATTAATGTTCTTTTAGGATTGGAAGAACCAGATGAAAGAGATATAAGGTAATTTATATAGAGCGGGGTTGAAATATATCCCGCTCTATTTAATAAAGGAGGGCAGAAGTGACTAAAAAGAGAACTTTTGAAGAAGCTAAAGTTTTAGTTAAAGAATTAAACCCTGATTTAGAATTATTAGAATTTCATGGGTCGCATGAAGAGGCTAAAATTCATTGTAAGAAGTGTGGATAGACCTATGAACAAGAATTTAATGTGCTAAGAGCATCGGGAGGAAAATGCTTGGCTTGCAATAATAAAATTGCAATAAAAGGATTTAATACTGTTAAAGATACAAGACCAGATTTAGCCAAATTGTTTAAAAATCCGAAAGAAGCGGAACAAATAACAGAAGGAAGTTCAAAAAGAGTTACTTTGGTGTGTCCAGATTGCGGAGCAGAAAAAACCTTGCATATGTACGATTTTAAAAAATATGGTTTTAAATGTAATGTTTGTTCTGATACTATTTCTTATCCTAATAAGATTATTCGAAGTTTTATTAGATATTATTGCGATAAAATGGAAGATTACGATTGGGAACATACTTTTGATTGGTCTGATAATAAAATTTATGATGGATATTTTAAAAAAGATGGTCAACAATATGTGGTAGAGATGCAAGGAGAGCAACATTATCAAGATGCTTGGCAACCGCTTTTTGAACAAAACAGCAATGATAAATTAAAAAAAGACTTAGCTGAAAATCATGGGGTGGTGTATGTTTCTATAAATTGTAAAAATTTAGATAGCTCTTTAATAAAACAATATATGAATAACTCTATTCTTTATAATTTGTTTCAGATGCAAGAAAAAGATTGGAAAATTATTTTAGAAAACGCTGAAAAGAACACAACAAAAGAAGTATGTGATTATTATAACAATGTTACTCATGTGTTTAAGGATATATGTAGTTATTTTCATATTAATAAAACTACTTTGCGAAGATATATAAAGCGTGGAGTTGAAATTGGTTGGGTAAAAGATTATTATGGAGAAAATGGAAAAGCCATAAGGTCTTATCATAAAACAGTTTTAATATATAAAGATAATGCTTTATTAAAAAGATGCTCCTCTATAAATTTTGCGAGAGACTGGCTGAAAGATAATTGTGAAATAGATGTAACAAATGTTACAGTAAAAAACCATTGTTTATCAAGAAAACCAATTAAAGAATATTACGTTTATTTTGAAGAAGCAAACGATTGATAACATCCAAATTAATTGTTTGCAGACGATGGATGGGTTTACAAATGATTAATTGAGAGAGTCTGAAATATGGCTCTCTCTGTATTTAAAATAAATTTAAAGGAATGATATTTTTTGAATTTGCTCTCTTTTAACTTTCCTGTTGATATAAAAATAGAAGGACAAGAAAATTTAATGACTTTTAAAAGTATTTGGGATTGGAATTTAATTAAAGATATGGAGTTGACTTATAATCGTATAGTTCACCCATTAAATTTAAGAGGGGTTTTGTTTTGTGGCTTTTTATATTTAATGTTTTTTAATACGGGTTTTTCTAATGTTGTTGTGTATAATTTAAATATAAACGATGGAGAAAAATATGATGCGAAAGAATATTTGGAAGAAGGGAAATTTAAGGGTAATGAAATAATTATTCCTAAAAGAAGTTGTGAATTTACAAAAGTTGGGTGTATGCCAATTCACCCCTCTTACAATGAGCAAGACACTTTTGCTAAAATGAGAATAGAATTAGAATATAGTTATATAACGAAGACGAAAAAACAAAAAGATTTTCCAATTTTATTTTGTAAAGATTCTCGTTTTACTTTTGACTTTTAAGCAAATAACTAACAACCTCTAAGTTTTTTATTTGCGGGTAATAGAGGAATCCACAATTAAAGACTGAAAAATAAAACCCACTTTTTATCTCATGGTAAGGAGTGGGTTTTTAATAATTTGGTTACGAAGCGCTGATAACCAAATTAGCGAAGACAATAAAGAAAAGGAGGTTAGCTATGGCAAAAAATATTAAAAAGATTCAAGTACCGGGTGTAATTGAACCTTATGATGTAATTGATGCAACTGCAATACATGAAACAGACGTAGCTACTTCTGCGAAAGCTGGTATTGTAAAGAT
>CAKSGI010000176.1 GCA_934454005.1 uncultured Eubacteriales bacterium
GTAGAGTTTTATAATCAAGAAGATTTAGCAGAAATAGCGAGGAGGCTTGCCGGTGAAAAGAGCTATTGGTAGAAGTAATGTATTTTTTAAAGTTATAATGACATCGTTGTCAACTTTAATGATATGTTTTATATGGGGAAATTCTTTGATTCCTGGAGAAGGATCGGGTAATTTAAGTCTACAAGTTCTTAATATTGTAAATACTACTTTTAGTAGTATAGGGATAAAAGAGGTAAGTCATTATATAATAAGAAAAGCGGCGCATTTTACTGAACATATGTGTTTAGGAATATGTTTACTAGTTACATTAAGGGCTTACACTAAAAACATAATTAAAAATATATGTAATGTTTTATTTATGGGATTGCTAGTTCCTGTTATAGATGAATTCATACAACTATTTATAGATGGAAGAGGCGGAGAGATAAAGGATGTAATAATAGATTTCTCTGGGGTTTTAACAGGAGTGATAGTAACGGTAGTAATTGTAGCTTTAATAGATAAAAAGCAAAAAAATAAGAGAAGAATAAGAAGGAGTAAATAGATATGTTAGATATAAAGTTTATCAGAGAAAATCCTAATCTAGTAAAAGATTGTGTAAAAAAAAGAAATTTAAATATGGATGATAAAATAGATGAAATAATAAAAATAGATTCTATAAGGCGAGACATATTAGGAAAAGTAGAATCTATGAAGGCCGAGCAAAATAGAGTAAGTAAAGAGATTCCAAAGATAAAAAAGAATGGTGGAGATATTTCTGAAATTATGTTAAAAATGAAGGAAGTATCAAATGAGATATCAGCATTGAATACTAAACTGAATGAATATGAAAAAAAGCAGAAGGAAATTTTATTATCCATCCCAAATATTCCGCATATATCTGTACCGGTAGGAAAGGATGATTCTGATAATGTAGAAGTTAGAAGATGGGGAACACCTAAAACATTTGATTTTGAAACAAAAGCACATTGGGACATAGGAAAAGATTTAGACATATTAGATCCAGAAAGAGCTGCAAAAGTTACAGGAAAAAGGTTTCATTTCTATAAAGATTTAGGTGCAAGACTAGAAAGATCCATAATAAATTTATATCTAAATACGCATACACAAAATGGATATACGGAAATTTTTCCACCGTTTATAGTAAATAGATCATCAATGACAGCGACAGGTCAAATTCCCAAATTTGAAGATGATGCCTTTAAAGTGACAGATTCAGATTATTTTTTAATTCCAACAGCCGAGGTTCCAGTAACAAACATATATAGAGATGAAATACTTTTAGGAAAAGATTTACCGTATAAATATTGTGCGTATTCTGCATGTTTTAGAGCAGAGGCAGGTTCGGCAGGTAGAGATACTAGAGGGCTTATTAGACAACATCAATTTAATAAAGTTGAGCTTGTAAAATTTGTAAGACCGGAAGATTCATATGATGAACTTGAAAAGTTGACTAAGGATGCGGAAAAAGTTTTGCAGATGTTAGAGTTACCATATAGAGTAGTTGTGTTATCAACAGGAGATTTGGGATTTTCATCGGCAAAGACATATGATATAGAAGTTTGGATGCCATCGTATGGTAGATACTTAGAGATATCATCTTGCTCAAATTTTGAGGATTATCAAGCAAGAAGAGGCTCAATAAGATATAAAGATAATATAAAAGATAAAGCAAAGTTTGTTCATACATTAAATGGTTCAGGGGTAGCAGTGGGTAGAACAGTAGCGGCAATATTAGAAAACTATCAAAACGAAGATGGAAGTGTAACAGTACCTAAAGCACTTAGAGATTTAATGGGAACAGATAGGATAACAAAAAAATAAATAGAAAAAACACTAGTTGAATAATCTTAGATTATTTATAAACTAGTGTTTTTTAAAATAATTATAAAAAATTTATAGTTATATAGAGAAAAAGTAAGTAAGCACATTATATTATTATATTGAATTTGAAAGTTTTCAACATTTTCAACATATTTACGTTGAAAACTGTTTATAACTACATTAAGATAAGAAATAAAAGAAAAAGAATTAATAATTTATATTTATATATTATAATTTGAGTTAACTATAAATAATATATTTATTAAAGTTTTAGATATTGTTTTTAACAAATTCATGCCGCAGTATTGCAAGATGATCTACATCTAAAAATTTGCCATCTTTAAATAATTCTGCTCTGGCGGTTCCTTCATATTTAAAACCGTTTTTTTCCATAACACGCCTAGATGCTGGGTTTGTAGACATACAAGTACCACTAACTCTCATTAAAAAAAGTTCGTAAAAAGCAAAATCCAGCATTTTTTTAGTAGCTTCAGAGGCATATCCATTATTCCAAAAATTTGGATCTATAAAGTATGAAATAGCTCCAGAAAATAATTTTTTATTGACATTTATTATTCCACAGTTACCAATATAATTGTTGAAAGTTTTATCAAATATTCCAAATTCATACGATAACCCATTCCTAAATGCAATATTTAAAAGTTTGAACCATTTTTCTGCTTGTACTCTAGAATAATTTTTAGGGATTGCATATGTAGTTTTATATATTTTTTCATTTTTTATAACATTCAAATAAGCATCTATATCTGATTTGTTATATTTACGAATAATTAAACGGTTAGTATAAAAAATATCTTTCATATAATGAACCTCCACGATATAAAAATAAGTAGTGTTTAAATGACAATATATTTATATTAATAGATATATATTTTATTTATAAGGACAAATTTATTAACTTAAAAATAGAGGTGTTTATACTGAAAAAAGGTAATCCATTAGCATTAATACCAATACTCGTCTTTATATTTGTATTTATAGGTTTTGGCATATATTATAATAATTTTTATGTTATGCCGGCTGTAGTTGCTTTTTTAATAGCGTTAGCAGTTGCATTTATTCAAAATAGAGAATTGAGTTTTAACGAGAAGCTAGAAATAGTTGCAAAAGGTGCAGGGAATGAAAATATAATGATTATGTGTCTTATATTTATATTTGCTGGCGCATTTTCAAGTACTGTAACGGCTGCAGGAGGAGTAGAAAGCATAGTAAATTTAAGTTTATCTGTATTACCATCTAATATGGCAGTTGTAAGTATTTTTATAATAGCGTGCTTTATTTCAATGTCTATGGGAACGTCAGTTGGAACGATAGCTGCATTATCGCCTATAGCAATAGGAATAAGTGATAAATCAGGAATAAATATTGCTATTTGTATAGCTGCGGTAGTAAGCGGGGCTATGTTTGGAGATAACCTTTCTATGATATCTGATACAACTATCGCAGCAGTTAAAACACAAGGATGTAGTATGAAAGATAAGTTTAAAGAAAACTTTAAAATTGTTTTACCGGAAGCAATAATTACAATAATTATACTTTTAGTAGTATCATATACGCCAGATTATCAATTAACACAAGACTTAGACTATAATATAATAAAAATAATACCATATATATTTGTTTTAATAGGTGCATTGATAGGTATTAATGTGCTTGTTTTATTACTTTTTGGAGTAATTATTTCGGTAGTTATAGGGATATTGTTAGGGAGTTTTCAATTTATAGATATTTTTACAATAGTCAATACTGGATGTCAAGGAATGTATGATATAACAATATTATCAATTTTAGTAGCAGGAACAGTATCGCTTATTCATAATAACGGCGGAATAGATTTTGTAATTTATACTATAAGTAAATTTACAAAATCTAAAAGAGGTGCTCAAATGGGAATAGCACTATTAGCTTCTGTCATAGACCTTTGTACGGCAAATAATACGGTTGCTATTGTTATATCTGGACCAATAGCAAAAGAAATAGGAGATAAGTTTTCTATTTCATCAAAGAGAATAGCTTCTATACTTGATATATTTGCATCAGC
The DNA here is from genome assembly GCA_934454005.1 of uncultured Eubacteriales bacterium. The sequence goes on from CAKSGI010000176.1 coordinate 3,887, forward strand.
GTGTCAAGGATTGATTCCTTATGGAGCTCAGTTATTAATTGCATCTAATATAGCCAAAATAAATCCGATTGATATAATGCCTTATTTATTTTATCCGATATTAATGGTTATAAGTGCTATAATTTATATATTTTTGAAAAAGGAAAATTCAGATAGATTTGCATATTAAATGTTATAAAGGTAAATAATATTCCTAATTGGAGGTATATTATTATGAATTTATCTTTTAAACATAAACACAAACATTTGTGGAGAATTGTATCTATAGTAATTTCCTTTATAATAATGTTGACTTTAACCTTATCATCAGAGATAGGTATAGCAAGTGCTTTATCAAAAGTAGGTTCAAGAGGAGATGAAGTAACACAAATTCAGACAAAACTGAAAGATTTAGGATTATATACAGGTTCAGTTG
>CAKSGI010000177.1 GCA_934454005.1 uncultured Eubacteriales bacterium
GCGTTGAGATTACCAGAAGAATGTTTATGTAATCGACAAAGAGAAAGGAGCGTAAAAGTATGACAAAAAAAGGAAAAAGATCACTGGCAGTTTTGACCGCGGGAGCGATGCTTCTGACATCGGTCAATATGCCATTTGCAAAGACGGAGAGTAAGGCAGCAGCCCAAGCAGACATGACTGCACAAGAAAGTACCTCTTCATATGGTCTTGGCAATCCTGTCATAAGTGATGGTGTCACGACATGGGACTGCGTATACTTTGGAAATTACTGGCAGGAAGATACCAATGGAGATGGAACAGCAGACCAGACTGATGAAAAGCAGCCAATTAAGTGGCGCGTGCTGTCAGTAGATGGGGACGATGCGTTTTTGCTCGCGGATCAAAGCATTGATTGTCAGCTGTATAATGAAGAGTTCGAAAGTGTTACATGGGAAACGTGTACGCTTCGTACATGGCTGAATAGTACATTTATGAACAATGCCTTTTCTACGGAAGAACAGGAGGCAATTAAAACTACAAAAGTAGTGACTAAAGATAATTTATATTACGGAACAAAAGGGGGAAACGATACAATAGATGCTGTTTATCTTCTGTCAATAGATGAAATGAATAAGTCTGTATATGGATTTGATAGTGATGAAGCAAGAAAAGCAAACAATACGTCTTATGTTAAAAAAATCAAAATGAACAGCACTTCCATGAATTCCGAGAACAAAACGAGTAAATTTTGGTGGCTTCGTTCGCCGGGAATTACAGGGTTTTATTTTTCAATTGTTGGCGAGGTTGGAGTAGTTGATTATAGGTTGTGTAGTCGGGTAGACTCTGATTATATTGATGTTCGCCCTGCAATGCACATAAATCTTTCCCAAAATATTTGGAAGACAGCTGGAAAAGTAAGTTCAAAGGATGATGAGCCATCGGTTACTGTAAAACCGACCAATAAGCCAACGCCAACTATTACTCCAACATCAACGATTGCCCCAACTCCAATCGTTACACCATCTGTTTCATTCGAACCAATAACTAAAAACCCTGGTAATCCCGTATATGGAAACGGTGCTACTACATGGGATTGCATATACTTTGGAAATTATTGGCAGAACGACACCAATGGGGATGGAAAAGCAGACCAGAATGATGAAAAACAGCCAATTAAGTGGCGAGTGTTGTCGGTAGATGGTGACGATGCATTTTTGTTGGCGGATGAGGCATTGGACTGTAAACCATATAATGAGACAGATGAAGAAGTTACTTGGGAGACATGTACCCTTCGACAATGGTTAAATAGCACTTTTTTAGATGCTGCTTTTGCTGCAGAAGAGCAGTCTGTGATCAGGACGACGACAGTAGTGAATGAAAATAATACTGTTTTTCGTACGTTGGGTGGAAATAGTACTTCAGATAAAATCTTTCTTCTTTCACAGAATGAAGTGAAAAATCTAGCATATGGATTCAATAGTGATTACGAAATAGAATCGAAAATAAGGCAGTGTAAAGCTTCAGCATATACTGTGGAGAATAAATGCTGGATTAGAAGTAGTGCCACCTATACTGACAACTGCTGGTGGTGGCTTCGTTCGCCGGGATATTCTTCTAGTCGAGCGATTTTTATTACTTTCTACGGTTGTGGTTATGACTATGGTACTGATGTCAACTATGTTAATTACGGCGTTCGCCCTGCATTGCATGTGAATCTATCATCATCTTCTTGGAAGTATGCAGGGACGGTAAGTGCGAATAATAATGACTCAACCTCTACCATGGAGCCTTCTGTGTCACCAGCACCGACGAAAGCACCACAGGTGACACAGATGCCAAGTGTGACACCGACAGTAAGTCCGTCCGTTACACTAACCATAACACCACAGCCTGCAACCACTCCAGCAAACACGGGAAATCAGGCTTCGAAGTTACCGCAACAGCAACCGACACCGCAGGCAGGAACCAATACCGGCACAACTGCCGACACTAACGCGAAAGTTTCCTTGATAAAACAGTCAAAAGTATCATGGAAAACAGCGAAAAATACCAAAGGCAGAAAATTAACCGCAAGTTGGAAAAAGGCATCGGAAGCAGACGGCTACCAGATTCAGTACGCACCAAATAAAAAGTTCAAAAAAGCAAAGAGCAAAACAGTCAAATCAACCTCAGTTACGTTAAAGAAGTTGAAAAAGAAAACGACGTATTTTGTTCGAGTGAGAGCATATAAAGTCGTAGATGGAAAGAAAGTGTATGGAAAGTGGAGTAGTGTTAAGAAAGTTAAAATAAAGAAATAATAATAGACAATAGTGTTATGGGTGGGAGTAACTCAATAAATGGAAGGAGAAGTTCATTATGAAAAAGAACAGGAAAAAGTGGCTGGCAGTTTTAACGGTTGGAGCTATGGTTATAACATCGTTCAATATGCCATTTGCAGAGACAGAGAGTAAGGCAGCAGGATATGGAATCAGTAATCCAAGAGTAGAAAAAGATGTATTGATTTCCGGTGATGATTCAGAAAAGCCGGAAGGAACAATTAGCAATCCTGTTGTAAAAGCGGATGTTACTACCTGGGATTGCATTACATTTGGAAATTACTGGCAGGAAGATACCAATGGAGATGGAAAGGTAGATCAGACAGATGAAAAACAGCCTATTAAATGGCGAATTTTGTCGGTAGACGGCGATGACGCGTTTCTGTTGGCAGATCAGAATTTGGATTGCCAGCCATATAACACGGATGATACGGTTGTAACATGGGAAAATTGCAGCCTTCGGAAATGGTTGAATAAAGATTTTCTGAAGGCTGCATTTACAGAGGAGGAACAAAATGCGATTTTGGAGACGGAAGTGATAAATGAGAATTATAACACAGAGAAGGAAAATATTACTAAAGATAAGATATATTTGTTGTCAAAAACAGAGGCATGTGATAAAGAATATGGATTCAATATTGATATTGGTACAAATGAAATACCGACTAGGGAGTCAAAGAATACAGATTATGTAAGAGACAGCGGAGCGTTGCACTCAGACAGTCCGTGGTGTCAAGGAAATGGCTGGTGGTGGCTACGAACGCCAGCTAATGTGAATAATGTTTTCAGTATAAATATGTATGGTTATATTTATGAGCCAGGTTATTTACCTACTATTAATAATTATGGTGTTCGTCCAGTTTTGCATTTGAATATTGCTTCAAGTTATTGGAAAAAGGAAGAAACAAGAAATACTTGTGGAGTATATCAATCAGTTTGGGATTGTGTTACTTTGGGAAAATATTGGCAGGAGGATACCAATGGAGATGGCAAAGTTGATCAAACGGATGAAAAACAACCAATCAAATGGCGTGTATTAGCTGTAGATGGTGATGAGTTGTTGTTACTTGCAGATAAAAATTTGGATAATCAGAAATATAATTCAAAAAGTACTAGTATAGCATGGAATGATTGTACTCTTCGTAAATGGCTTAATGATACATTTTTAGAAGATGCCTTTTCTTCTGTAGAGCAACAAGAAATTCATGAAGTGACAATTATTAATAAAGATAATCCTCAATATAAAACTAAGGGTGGTGAGGATACTACAGATAAAATATTTCTTTTATCAATTGAAGAAGCGAGTAAACAAGAGTATGGATTTGATATTGGATTTGATAAATCAAGGAATACAAGGAGTTCTGAGAGTACAAATTATGTCAGACAAAATGGTGATTCTTTGTATAGAGATAGAATATATGGTTATTGGTGGTTGCGGTCTCCTGGTATGGATAGTAGATATGCATCTATTGTCAGTAGTTCAGGCTATGCATATTGTCATGGAGCGAGTGTGTCAGAGCAACATGTAGTACGTCCAGCATTGTATATTAATCAATCATCACCAGCGTTGAAATATGCTGGTAAAGTTAATTCGAATATAGAAATTCAGCCAACGTTGCAGCCGACGAAAGCGCCACAGGTTACGAAAAAACCAAATGTATTACCGACAGTAAGTCCGATGGCTACAGCCACAACGACACCACAGCCTGCAACCACCTCAGGAAACACGGGAAATCAGGCTTCGCGGTTACCGCAACAGCAATCGACACCGCAGGCAGGAGAAAATACCGACACAACTGCCGACACTAACGCGAAAGTTTCCTTGATAAAGCAGTCAAAAGTATCATGGAAAACAGCAAAAAATATCAAAGGCAAAAAATTAACCGCAAATTGGAAAAAGACATTGGAAGCTGACGGCTACCAGATCCAGTATGCGCCGAACAAAAAGTTCAAAAAAGCAAAGAGCAAAACAGTCAAATCAACCTCAGTTACGTTAA
>CAKSGI010000178.1 GCA_934454005.1 uncultured Eubacteriales bacterium
CTTCTGTATATGCGAGGTCAATCGGTAAAGAAGTCGACGGAAATGCACCTGAGTTATTTGGTAATGAATTAGCCGCTCATATTATTTGCGGCGGAACGGATGTTTCGTGTCATGAGACTACGACGAAGAAAGAAGCAGTAGAAAAACTTCGATATGGTGTCTATATGCTTATGAGGGAAGGCTCCACGCAGCGGAATATGCCGGAATGTATTCGTGCGATTACAGAAGAAGGGCTGGATTCAAGGCGTGCAATACTGGCAACCGATGATATGCTGGCAGGTGACATTGCGACAAAAGGTCATATGAATGATATTATCCGCCGCACAATAAAAGAGGGGGTAGACCCGGCCGAGGCAATCCAGATGGCTACGATTAATCCGGCAACATGGCTTGGATTGTCAGAACTTGGTGTGCTGGCACCGGGAAAACTGGCAGATATTGCAGTCGTGGAAGGTGAACTCGCTGACATGAATGTGTCGGAAGTATTTTTGTCCGGCCAGCTTGCAGCAAAAGACCGGCAGCTGCTGCTTCCACTGCCGGCTTATCAGTATTCGGATATTGTAAAGCATTCCGTTAAACGCAAACCGGTCAAGCCGGAGGATCTGATGGTTAAATGTGATAAGTCAAATCCGAAAGTAAACTGTATCGGATTGATTCTGGATCAGAACCTGACAGATGCATTTGTAGAAGATATGAAAGCGGAAGATGGTTATGTAAAACCAGATATAGAAAACGATCTTCTTCCAATTGCCAATGTAGGAAGACATGGACAGAGTGACATCGGTGCAGGTTTTGTAAAGGGCTTCAAAATGAAACAGGGAGCATTTGCTGAAAGTGTTGCTCATGATACACATAATATCATTGTCATGGGTACAAATTATGAGGATATGGCTGTGGCGGTTAACCATGTGATTGAAATGCAGGGAGGAGTTGCTCTTGCAAAAGATGGCAAGGTGATTGGTGATCTTCCGCTGCGAATAGCCGGTCTTATGACAGATGAGCTGAGTGCTGCAGAACTTACGGAACAGATGGATGCAATCACAAAGATGGCAAAAGAAGAATTACATTGCGAGGCACACGCACCATTTATGCATCTGGCATTTTTGGCACTGACGACCAGTCCAAAGTGGAAGATTACAGATAAAGGACTTGTAGATGCCAATAATTATTGCGTAATACCAACAATTGCAGAAGAATAGGAGAGTGATTTTATGAATTACAACGAAAAGTATGAATTGATTGATTTGTCACAGGAAATTTATCAGGGAATGCCGGTATTTGGTATGCATCAGAAAACGTTTATTATGACAAACCAGACCCATGAGGAAAATATGAAGCAGACAGGTTCCAAAACTCTCGGATTCAGTGCGCGTAATCTTTTGATCAGCGAACATGGACCTACACATTCAGATGCTGTATGGGAGTACAATCCAGAAGGACCGACCATCGATAAGATGGACATGAAACTGTTTTATGGAAGTGCGATTTGTGTTGATCTCACACACATCCGCTATCCGGATTATATTGAAGCAAAGGATTTGGAGGAAGCGGTTGAAAAAGCAGGATTGACAGTGGAAAAAGGCGATATTTTCCTGATGTATACAGGGCATTATAATCGTACTTATGCAAAAGGTGATATCGAGGGATATCAGAATTATTATACCGGTCTTTCATATGAGGCTGCAGAGTGGCTTGCCAAAAAAGGTGTTGTCAATATTGGTGTTGATTCCTCTGCCATTGATCAGACACCGGATGATCTTGATTTTTCCGGTCATCTGGTATGTGGAAAATATGGTATGACCAACACAGAAAATTTGAGAAATCTGGATCTTGTTGCAGGAAAAAGATTCTTTTATATGGGATTGCCACTCAGAATTCGTGATGGCAGTGGTTCTCCGGTACGTGCAGTTGCATTAGTAGAAAAGTAAAGGCGGGATTTTTATGAATTTTCTTGGTTTTTTACAGTCGTTATTAGGAGGGATTGGAACAGGAACCATTTATGCACTTCTTGGACTTTCCTGTTCCCTGATTTTAGGAAGGCTGCAGATTTGCTCGGTTGTGCATGGCGATTTGACAATTTTAGCCGGATATCTGTGCTATCAGGCATTTCGAATGTTTGGGGTTGATCCGTTCATTACATTGATTGTATTAATTCCACTCTTTTTCCTTATCGGATACTGGATACAAAATATTTTTATGAAACCATTTATGAAGCTGGAAACATGGAAAGGACGCTATGAAGGACAGGTTATGGTTTCATGGGGAATTGGTATGTGTATTATGGCTGTTGAATATTTCCTTTTTTCCGGTACCTATAAGACATTAAATGTTCCTTATCGAAATGCTACGGTTAATATTGGCAGTATCGCGATTCCCGTTGTGCATATCATAGCATTTATTCTTACAATTGTATTGATTGCAGCAGTGGAATTGATATTAAAAAAGACAAATCTGGGAATCCGTATTCGTGCCTGCAGTTCTGATACTACAACAGCAAAACTTACGGGAATTCCTGTAAATCGTATTTGTGCAATTACATTTGGTATTTCAAGTTCGTTAGCGGCTGTGGCCGGTGTTATTTATGCATTGACTAACTCTCTTAGTCCGGCAGAAGGATTTGATCTGACGTTTTTGGGATGGGTCGCTGTAATTCTGGGAACTATGGGAAATCTCAAAGGAGCGGTGGCAGCGGGAATCCTCATGGGGATTGTACAAGCAATGACCATTTATTTCTGGATTCCAAACCTGGCAACAGCAATGATTTATATTGTTTTGTTAATTATTCTTGTAGCTAAGCCAAATGGTTTGTTTTACCGCAAAAAGAATGAGAGGGGGCAGGCTGCATGAAAGCAAAAAAATTGATTCTCAGCCTTATTGGCGGAGCCATTTTAATGGCTGCTTATCTGGCATATTTTCATGCCAGTAATCAATCGTATCTGTCCAGTTTTATTGTATATATCTGTTTATTCCTGATTGCAGGTCAGGGATGGAATTTGTTAGGCGGGTATATTGGAGAAGTATCGTTTGGACATGCTGTATTTTTTGGTATAGGGGCTTATGCGGTTGCCCTTCCGGGAGGTTATAACATTGACCTGCCGCTGCCGATTTTGGTGATTCTTGGTGTTATTATTGCTGGTTTGTTTGCATGGATAATTTCTTATCCACTTTTACGAATCAAAGGCTTGTCATTTTTGATTGGAACGTTTGGACTCGGTGTAATATTTTTAAATGTTTTTAAATCCAGTCAGTTTTTATTTGCCAGCAAAGGTGTGTTTGTGAAATTTGTATCACCGGAGTTTTTGTACCCGCTCATTGTTTCTTTGACAATCTTAACGGTAATCGGTGTTGCTTTATTGGTGAAAAGTCCGTTGGGTCTTAGTTTTAAGGCAGTTCGTGATGTACCGGAAGCAGCAGAAATGATTGGCATTAATCTGTATCGAACAAAGACAAAAGCATTGGTAATTGGAGCTATGATAACAGGACTTGCGGGGGCACTGTATGCTCTCTATGAGATGCATATTACACCAACAGCAACCTTTGATACAGCAATCAGTAATGATATTTTACTAGGGGCATACGTTGGTGGCTGTGGAACTGTAATGGGACCGGTGATTGGCGGTGCTATATTGATTATTGTTCAGGAAACAGCAAGAAGTATGATTACAGTAAGTGGTGGACACAATCTGGTACTTGGACTCATTTTGATTCTTGTTATGATGTTGATGAAACAGGGTATCTGGGTTGGCATCTGTCAGGTGACAGATAAATTGTTAATCCGTATACGGAATAAAAAAGAAAAAAAGGATGAAAATACGCACAAAGAAGCGGAGGTGGTTGAATGAATGAACCTATCTTGGAGATGAAACATCTGACTATGGGATTTGGGGGACTTGAGTTATTTTCTGATATTAATATATCGGTAAAAAAAGGCGAAGTTCTTGGAATCATAGGAACGAATGGATCAGGAAAAACAACGTTATTTAACATTATCTGTGGAATTTATCGTGCGTTAAGTGGAAGTGTTCTTTATAAAGGAATGAATATTTCCGGTGTTGCACCACATAAAATTTCCAAAATGGGAATTGGCCGTTGTTTTCAGATGGTTGCACCATTTGAAAGCATGACACCTTTAGAAAATATTAAGGTTGCCCGTGCGAATGCGGGACGGAGTGGAAAAGGAGTAAAATTGTCCTTTGATGAGATTCTGTCACTGACGCATTTGGATGCAGTAAAAGATATAACAACAAACAATCTTTCACTGCCAGATAAAAAAAACGTGGAA
>CAKSGI010000179.1 GCA_934454005.1 uncultured Eubacteriales bacterium
CTCTATAAAACAAATATTTAAATCTTTTGTCTTTTTCTTCAAACCCTCCTAAATATTTTTCTACATACTTTTTTAAGCTTTTATCTACTACTTTTCCTATTAAATGTTCATTCATATTTTTAAGGCTTTTTATGTCATAAAAACTCAAAATATCCTCAAGTAGAAAATGAATCAATTTTCCATACTCTAAAGAGTTAAAAACATACGGTTTTTGCATTTTTACCAATAAACCATATCTACAAAAATATTGAAATTTACAAAGGTAAAATCTTTCTAATTGAGATGCAGAAATTGTCATTTCTTTGCCAAAGAGCATATCTACTTTATTTGTATCATTAAACTTAAATGATTTTAAACTTGATGCTTTTTCTAAAGCATTTATTTTCGTTTTGTATAACTCATTGTTTTTAAAATAAAATTTTAAACTTTCCGAAAATTTTGTATTATTGTTCCAATTTATTGCACACAACTCGAATGCTGGTTTTTCTGAATAAACATTATAATCTTCATCTAGACTACACTCATCCATAATATGTAAATTAGGAAATATTTTTTTAGTAAATTTTATAATAGAAGAAGGATAATTACTATTCCCTAGTAAAGACGACATTGGCCAAGACAAAAATAACTTATCAGAAGAACTTGTTATAGAAGTATATGCAAGAAATCTTTCTTCTATAACCAATTTTTCCAGTGATTCATACATAGGTAGCCCTAGTGATATAAGAGATTTCCTTTCAAAATCGCTAAATACTCCAGATGACACGGGAGACCTCGGAAATTCTCCCTCAATAGCTCCAATTATAAATACCACCTTTTTGTCCTTTAATCTAATCCTATCAGCATCCCCTATTATAACTTCATCTAAACTTTGTGGAATAAATGATATTTTCTCCGTGTTCACCACAAGTTTTAGTATATCATAATATTTTTTTACAGTTATTTTTTTATCTTTCAATACTAAAAAAATTTGGTCTAATATATCTATCAATAAATCCCAAAGTCTTATCTGCTCTTCAGCTAGAGAATATTCTCCTAAACTCTCTAAATTTTTAGATAATTCTAAAATTCTTTTATCCGCTTCAATATCAATAAAAAAATCATATATAGCCTTAGTTATTTCTTTTGCATTTTCGTTTTTAATACGATCACTAAACTTTAATATAGGTGTAATTATTCTATTTCTTATATCATTTATTTTTATCAACAGTTCTTCGTCCGACTTACTCACTTTCGCCGAAAACCCAGACGGATTTAATTTAAAATCACTAAACCATTCTTTATTATTTATGCCCCAAAGCATAACATAATTTTCTATTATAGAAACGTCTTCTGAACTTATATTTGATATTCCTGTTTTTAAATATGTAAAAATATGTTCTGTGTTAAAATATGAATTCACAATGTCAAACAGAGTCAATACTGCATTCATAATAGGTTTTGAGTCTATATCCTGTTTAACATCAATAAAATATGGAATATTATGTTTATCAAAAATAGATTCTATTACCTCTTTATAATTAGTAAGATTTCTAGCTATAATTGCAAAATCACTATAATAATAATCATTCTCTATTACCATTTTTTTAATAGTATTTGATACAAAATTTATTTCATCGTATGGGTCTATAGATTTATATATTGATATATCATTTATATTATTGTTAAAAATTTTAAAATCATTTCGAAATATATTTCTCTCCAATAATTTTAACTCATTAGAATTAAAACGATATTGGGTGTCTAATACTATCGGTTTAGATATAACAATACTGTTTTCCTTAGATAATTTTATTAACTGTCTTACCGTCTTTTGTACAGGTGAAAATAAATTCATCCCATTATCATAAAGCTCAAGATCATCTACACGCAATGTAATAAAACTTTCATCACACTGTTTTAATATATGTTTTAGTACAGAAATCTCCTGCTGAGTAAATCCATCAAATTCGTCAATAAATACTTTGTACCCATTAAATATATTACCTTCGCTTAATTTCTTAGATAACTTCGTTAAATCGTCTAGTGGATCTATATAACTCCGCTCAATTAAAGCATTATACGCATTTAAAATTAGCGCTGTATCTTTTATTTTACCTCTTAGTATTTTATCATTTACTTTTTTTGAATACTCCAAAAGAGTTTCGGTTGAAATAGAATTCATCTTAAACTCTTTTAAGGCATAAACCATTATATCCACAAGTTCATTGTTATCCTTTTCTTGATTATAAAGTTCTATCTGTTCACGGACTTCTTCTATTGCAAGATGCATAAATATATTTCTACCAGAATCATTGAGCCTATTTCCTGCAAATCCACCAACCTGTCTAAATACAAAATCTACAAGCCTTTTAAAACTAGTTATTACAATTCTATTTGAATTTTTTGCACCTAAAAATTTAAGCATCATTTTCTCTGTTTCAAATGAGTCCTGTTCCGGAATAATTAACATTATTCTCTCACTTTCATTAAAACACAACTTTTTTATTTTTTCTCTCACATAAAAAGATTTTCCACTTCCACTTCGCCCTAAAATTAAATTTAGCTTATTGTTCAATATCTAACACCCCCAACTTTCAAATATATCCTTTAAATTCTCAAATATTTCTACTACCTTGAACTTCAATTCATATTTTGTACCATCACTTACAATTTCAAGCTCAGAATGATCAAGTACTTCACTTAATTCTTCCTTTTCCTCTGCCGCTGGCAAACACATGGGTGGGAACATAACACACCACCAATTTTTACCTCTTCCCTCTCCTATTATAACTTTTAAAGCATCATAATTTCCAGCAGGTAAAGTAACATCTTTATATATTCTAGTATTAAAATGTGTATTAGAAAGTTCCACTTTAACTTGATAACTATATCCATTTACGTATACTTCATTTTGCGCTATATCTTCTATTTCTTTTAAATTTCTATTTATTATTATCTCAGCTTCATTTTTATTAGAGGCGTCAGTAAAAACACTCTCTGAATAATTTAATATCCTATCCCTTACCTTTAATTTTAAATCTTGATCCTCTTGTGAATCTGAATTTGCAATTACATGAAGTCTAAGTACTTTTTTTTCAATACTCTCACACTGTGCTTTAAATCCAGTCACAGAAATAAGTAAAGTAAGTATAAACCCTAATAGTATAGATTTTTCAATAAGCTTCATAATAAAAAATCCCGTCCTTTCAATCAATTGTTACAAAAAGATTATGGACAAGATTTCCACTCTTATTCAGTATATATTAAAGGCTTATTTATATACTTTCCATGTCGGACCATTATTAGGTCTACAAACAAAGGTTTCTTTATAAAATTTTTTTAATTCATAAAAACAATTATAGGCCCTTTCCTTATTTTTAAAAATCCCAAATACAGTAGGTCCACTTCCGCTCATACAAGCATTTAACGCACCCATATTCTTCATTTTGTTTTTTATTAATTCAACTTCCTTTATATTCATTACATGTTCAAATCTATTAAAAATGTTATTACTTATATCTCTTATATCATTCGAGTTAATAGCTTTAACTACATTCTCTACTTTTATAGGCTCTACATAGTTAGAGTTATCAGATCTTTCATATGCATCTTTAGTAGATACACCAATAGGAGGCTTAGATAAAATAATATAACAATCCGGTAAATTATTTATTCTTTTCAATATAGTTCCTATTCCACTAGAAAACATCGTTCCCCCAAAAATGCAAAACGGAACATCCGCTCCAATTTTTGATCCTATTTCTATCATTTTATCCACATTTAAATACGTCCTAAACAATTCATTAAGCCCTAATATAACTCCAGCAGCATCCGCGCTTCCTCCTGCAAGCCCTGCTTGCATAGGAATACTTTTTTCTAAACTAATTTTTACCCCTGGATTTAAAATTTTTAAACTATTAAAAAACTGATTTGCCGCTATATACACAGTATTTTTTTCTATATTATCCACAATTCTTATATTAGAATCTAATACAATACTTTTACTATTATTTAACTCTATCGTTATTATATCATAAAGATCTATAGATTGCATAACCATTTCAACAAGATGATATCCATCTTGTCGTTTTCCTAATATATCAAGGGCCAAATTAATTTTTGCTGGTACATTAACTACTATTTTCATTTTAACTATTCCTTTACATCAAATTTACTTTTAAATATTTGAAACAAACCTTTCTATACGTTTTAAAGCCTGTTTGATATGCGATATAGAATACGAATATGACACTCTAACAT
>CAKSGI010000180.1 GCA_934454005.1 uncultured Eubacteriales bacterium
ATCAACACCTGCTATACGTGCCATATTAGTTGCACCTCCTATTGATTATGTCTTAACCTTGACGTTGTTTGTGTTTAGGATTTTCACAGATAACCATGATCTTTCCCTTACGTTTTATAACTTTACATTTTTCACAAATCTTTTTGACAGAAGGTCTGACTTTCATTTGTATCCCTCCTATTATAGTCTTAAAAATACTACAATTAAAAATCAACTATTTTGAACGCCATGTAATGCGTCCTCTTGTCAAATCATATGGTGACATCTCCACAGTAACTTTATCTCCTGGCAATATTCTAATAAAATTCATTCTAAGTTTACCTGAAATATGAGCTAATATGGTTTTGCCGTTTGGAAGTTCTACCATAAAATTAGCATTTGGTAGTGCTTCTTTAACTGTACCTTCAATTTCGATAACATCTTCTTTAGACAATATATTTACCTCCCAACTGACTAAATTTAATAATTATTTCATTTAGTTTTAAATGAATTTACTCAATTCTTTTCGAATCTTACGATTCGTTTCTAATAAGTCTTTAGATAAAACAGTATTTGTTGCAAAAAGGTGTTTAAACTTCTTTTTTTTAGTTTTTTCGAGTGGTCTGCGTTTTCCATCACAAATAACAGCATACTCACTATTTAAATCAACCACCACAAAGAAGTACCCTTTATCATGCCCCGCTTTAGATTTAACAACTGAACCTTTTCTAATCTGCATAATAATTCTCCTTAATCTGGCAATGTAAGAATTACCGGACCATCTCGAGTTATCACAACAGTATGCTCAAAATGGGCAGAAAGTTTACCATCAATTGTAACTGTTGTCCAATCATCGTCTAAGACTTTAACATTATGAGTCCCTTCATTTACCATTGGTTCAATAGCAATTGTCATTCCTGGTAAAAGACGTTGCCCTCTACCTTTTGTACCAAAATTCGGTACACTAGGATCTTCATGTAGCTTCGCACCTACTCCGTGCCCGACAAAATCTCGTACCACCGAGTAACTGCGTGCCTCAACATACTCTTGAACTGCATTTCCGATATCGCCTACTCTAGACCCAACAACTGCATGTTTTATACCTTCATACAAACTTTTTTGTGTTGTATCTAGAAGCCTTTTAGCCTCTTTGCTTATATCTGCGCAAGGATAAGTAAAAGCATTATCTCCATGAAAACCATTAAAATAGGCACCCACATCTATGCTTACAATGTCCCCACTTTTTAAAATGCATTTCTTGCTTGGTATGCCGTGGATAACCACATTATTTACTGAAATACATGAGCTTGCTGGAAATCCTCCATAACCGAGAAACGAAGGGGTGGCCCCCTGCGACTCGATATATTTACGAATTATAGCATCAATCTCATAAGTTGTTACACCAGGTTCAACAGCTTCTCCAGCTAATTTTAATGCTCTAGCTGATATTTTCCCAGCCTCTTTCATAATAGAAATTTCCCGGGAATTTTTTATTTCAATCATAATTACGCCTCTAAAGCAGCAAGTGCTTTTTTAGTAATATCTTCTATCTTACCTTTACCTTCTATAATAATAAGTTTATTTTGATTATTATAATAATTTTTTAAAGGCTCAGTTTGATCATGATATACTTTTAATCGTGCATTAACTGTATCTGGGTGGTCATCCTTGCGCTGAACCAGGGTGCCTGAGCAATTATCGCATACATTATCAATTTTTGGTTTTTTATGATTTATATGATAACTTGTGCCACAAACTTCACAGACACGGCGTCCAGACATTCTGTTAACAATCTCTTCGTCATCCACTTCAAAATCTATGACTTTATCAATAATTATCTCCATTTTGTCCAGAGCCTCGGCCTGAGGGATAGTTCTTGGAAAACCATCAAGAATAAATCCATTCTTACAATCGTCTTCTGCTAGACGATCTTTAATTATTCCAATAACTATCTCATCCGGAACTAGCTTACCTTCATCCATAAATGATTTAGCTTTTTTTCCCAACTCAGTACCGCTTTTTAGCGCTTCTCTAATAATATTTCCTGTTGAAACTGATGGTATGGAAAAGTTTTTACATATAGCCTCCGCTTGTGTACCTTTTCCGGCACCAGGTGCTCCTAAAAGAATCAAATTCAATATTCTTTACCTCCAATAACGCAACAATTAATCTAAAAAGCCTTTATAATGACGCATCATCATTTGTGATTCCATTTGCTTAACAGTTTCTAATGCAACTCCAACAAGGATTATAAGTGAAGTTCCACCTATATACATGCTAGGAAGTCTACTTATTGCACCATATGCTATAGGTAATATGGCTATTACTGCTAAGAATAAAGCTCCTATCAAAGTGATTTTAGATAAAATTTTTGATATAAACTCTGATGTTGGTTTTCCCGGACGTATGCCTGGAATAGTACCATTATTCTGGCGAAGATTATTTGCCATTTCTATTGGGTTATATTGGATTGTAACATAAAAATATGCAAATGCAATAATCAATAAGAAATAAAGTATAGAATAGATCCATCCTCCTGGAGTTAAAACTTCGAAAAACCATTTCCAAAAACCAGTGGGTTCTTTTATATACGCTCTAATCATTGTAGGTATTTGAAGCAAAGAACTCGCAAATATTATAGGCATAACTCCAGCTAAAGCTACTTTTATTGGAATATGACTACTTTGTCCTCCATACATTTTTCTACCTACAACACGTTTTGCATATTGAATAGGAATTCTTCTTTCCGCATCGTTCATAAAAACAATAACCCAAATTGTAGCTAAAAATAAAACTACAAATAAAGGTACATATATCAAGTTCTTTCCATAACCAGTTGGATCATCAATACCATTTTTGAAATATTGAATTAAATTCCCTAATGTAGCCGGTAATCTTGCAACTATACCGGTAAACAGCAATATAGATATACCATTACCAATACCTTTTTTGTTGATTTGTTCACCAAGCCACATCATAAGTGCAGAACCCGCAGTAAATACTAATATAATAACAAACGCAGTAAATACAGCTTTTCCTCCACGTCTGTAAATAGTAATTCTATTGTTTAATAAATAAAAATAATAACCTGTACCTTGTATTAACCCTAATACAACCGTTACATATCTTGTTATAGCACCTATTTTCTTTCTGCCCTCTTCACCCTCTTTTGCCAGTCTTTCAAGAGCTGGAATTGCAACAGTAAGAAGTTGAATTATAATTGATGCTGTAATATATGGTGAAACACCCATTGCAAGCAATGTTGCTTGCGAAAAAGCACCACCAGATAACATATCAATCATAGAGAAAAATTCCATACCATTATTAGAATTTTCTTGCATTAAATTTTGAAGTGCATTAATATCAAGAAATGGTGCCGGAACAACTGATCCTATTCTAAAAACTATTACTATCATAAAAGTAAACAATATTTTTTTTCTAAGATCTGCCATTTTCCAGGCATTTAGCATTGTTTTAAACAATTTATACCACCTCTGCTTTTCCGCCAACAGCTTCTATTTTCTGCTTTGCAGAATCAGAATATGCAGAAACCCTAACTGTTAACTTTTTGGTTAGTTCTCCATTGCCTAAAATTTTAATTCCATCATACTCTTTTTTAGTAATCCCTGCACTGATAATAGCTTGTGCATCTACTACCGCACCATCTTCAAATTTATTTAAAGACGATAGGTTTACAATAGCTATTTTCTTTGCAAATATGTTGTTAAAACCTCTTTTAGGGATACGCCTCTGTAAAGGCATTTGACCTCCTTCAAAACCAGGACGCATACCTTTTCCTGCTCTAGCTTTTTGACCTTTATGCCCTTTGCCTGCAGTTTTACCTTGCCCCGAACCATGCCCTCTGCCTATACGTTTTGATTTCTTTGTTGCGCCCGGTGCTGGTGAAAGATCGTGCAACTTCATTTGTTCACACCTCCTTGATTAAGCCTTTGATACCTCTATGAGATGGGATATTTTTGCCACTTTTCCTTTAGTTTGAGCATTATCCGGCTGAATTGTTTCTTGCCCGATTTTTCTTAAACCTAAAGACTCAGCGGTTGCAATCTGGTCTTTTTTGGAGCCTATAAGACTTTTTATTAATTTTATTTTAATATCTGCCATCTTGCTACCCCCTTAACTATAAAATTTCTTTAACCGATTTGCCGCGAATAACTGCAACTTCTTCGGCTGTACGTAATCTCTCTAAACCTTCAAGAGTAGCTCTAACAGTATTGCATGGGTTATTAGATCT
>CAKSGI010000181.1 GCA_934454005.1 uncultured Eubacteriales bacterium
ACTCTGGGCTTGGAAACACTGTTATGGTAAAAAAAGATGATAAAGTGCGTGCTGGACAAGATATAGGATCTATAAATGACATTCCATCAGAAGCAGCTGACGGATATCATTTACACCTTGGAGTAAAAAAAGACGGTATTTGGGTTGATCCAATGTCTATCTTGAAAGACTAGTAAAACTATATCCCTCAGGTTAAGTTTTATTTTAGGAACATTTATATAACCACCGAAAACTTTTATAGTTCTGGTGGTTATATTTTTTGTTGTTATTTGTCTAATTTTCTTTTCCTTGTTATTAATAAACACAGCACTAATGATAATATTATAGCATCCACTAACAATATTATGTTACTTGTATCACCTGTTTTAAAATTATTTGCACTTATCACTGCCTTCTGGGAGTTTTGTACTGTAGTATCTAATTTACTACTATTTTCTGTTTCTTTTGTAGATATAAAGCCTGACACTAGATCATCTGACTTTTCTTTTGTAGGTACAAAGTCTGACACTAGATTATCTGACTTATCTGGATTGTTTTCTATTTCATCAACTCTATTATCCTTTATAGCAGAACACTCACCACAGTTCCATCCACCACTTTCAACATTAAATTTACCATGGTTAGAAAAATATGCATGTCTACTTGGATGCCAAAAACTATGAAGAGTATTACCAAATTTATCTTTTAAATTTTTTTCTTGTTTTTTATCTTTTTCATGTGCAAATATATTAACTTTATTATTAGTGCCTCCAAATGTATCTGTTCCCAACTTATCACCATTTGATAAATCACTATTAGGAGCCATTATTATTTTGTTTAAAGATTTACATCCTTTTAGTGAGTTTTCTTCAATACATCTTACTCCTTTAGGAATTTCTATCGAGCTCACTTCACTACAATTTGCTTTGTCAAAAGCACCATCTTTAAGTTTTTTTACTGTGCGCCCAGCTACCTTTTCTGGTATTACAACTGACCCTTTTAGATATTTTGTTACACCAACGACATTTGCTTTTTCACTTGACTCTAATTCATATTTTAATCCATTTTTATAAAAGAATTTTTTATTGCAAGTTTTACATGTATGTACTTCTCCACCATCCTTTGATACTATTTCATAGTTATATCCTTCAAATATCACTTTTTTGTCAAGGTTACATTCAGTGCATTTTACATTATGCCAATGTTGAGTACCATCACAACCCATTTCTTCAGCATAAGATGCAGAATGATCTACAAAGGACATCCCCCAATTCCAATATCCTTGGACTAATTCTCTTATTCTATCACACTCTCCATTACCGCCATGCGTAAAAATTGTAACCTTATTCCCATAAAATCCACCTTGTTCCACTTCGCGTAAATTACTACCAGACAAAAAGATTACTGAATATTCCATTCCACTAATTGCATAGTATTCAATTACTTCTACAGTTTTTGAAATTATTAATCTAGACCTTATCTTTACTGCATCCAATCCTATTCTTGTTACAGTGTAACCATTAACTCTTTCTGGAATTATAGTCTCTTCTCTTAACTGTGAACCAATAACTGTTGCAGTTTTATCATCATATAATTTATACATTAAACCTTGGCTGTCGGTATAATCTCCCACCTCTCTTGCCGCACTAACACTCAGCTCTAAATTAGATACCAGTATCACCACCATCACTAAAGATAAAAACATAGATAAAATCTTAATTTTCATGCTTGCTCCCTCTCAAAAATTTTAATACTTTTAGTAACAAGTTCAACGATTTATTATGTATAAATTATAACAAAAAAACGTATAAAATACAATTTTTTTATTCATAAATTATAATGCTTTACAGGCAATAAACATTGTTCTTCAGTACTAACAACTTAGAATTATACCAAGTTTAGTGTATTATAGCGCTTCTATAACAATTTTCAATTACAATATCCAAACATGTAAAAAATGAAACCCATCCTAAAAGATGGGTTTCATTCACTATAAACTATTATTTCTGCTAAATTACAATTTAAAAATACGTCCTTTCCTACTTCTATAGATTCATTCGATAAAAATTCTATTGAGATCAGCCTAAAACAGTTCTTAAACGCCTCACCGCCGATTTTTTTTAATTTCTTAGGAAATGTTACTGAAGTTAATCCAGAACAACCAATAAATGCCCCTTGACCTATACTTGTCACATTTGATGGAATTTCTATTAATTCTAAACCTGAACATCCTGCAAATGCTTCATTATTGATTTCTTCTAATTCATCTGGTAATCTTAATGATTTTAATTTAGAGCATTCAGCAAAGGCACTGTGTCCTATACTCTTAACACTTGATGGAATTTCTATTGATTTCAAACCCAAACAACATCTAAATGTCCAATCAGCAATATCTGTTAATCCTTCTGGGAGAGTTATTGAAGTTAATGAATAACAATGTAAAAATGTACTCTGCCCAATGCTTGTTACTCCTGGTGGAATATTTATTGATTCTAAACTTGTACATTTACAAAATGCACAGTCACTAATGTTTATTAAATTTCTTGGTAGTCTTACTGAAGTTAAATATTTACAAGAATCAAACGCACTTTCTGAAATAGTCTTTACCGTATCTGGGACAGTATAGCTTTCTTCTTTTTTTCCTTTTGGATATAATAATAACTCTGTTTTTTCTTCACCGCACTTCTTGAATAAAACTCCATCAACACAAGCATAATATGGATTACAAGCATCTAAACTTATTTCTGTTAATTCCAAACAATCATAAAACGTACTTCCATCTATACACTCTAAATTTGAGGGAAGTTCTACTGAAATTAAAGAACTGCAATTATTAAATGCACACTCTCCGATTTCTGTAACACTCGATGCTATTTTTATAGTTTTTAAACTTAAACAATCTGAAAACGCACTATCTTCCACATACACTACTTGATATCTAAGCCCATACTCATCCTCAACATACTCCGGAATAATAATATCTGGCCCCATGTTCTTATCATCATACCCAACAACACTTGCTATACACTCTTCATCTGTTGCAGTTAATTTATACTTTATTCCATAGAAGTACTTAGTCATGCTATATGCATTAACTCCTAAACTAATATCTGGTATCATCATCGCCACTATAACAAATGATAATAGCAAAGAAATAATCTTTTTATTCACTAAAATCTATCCCCTCAAAAAATGTATAATCTCTAACTAAACTTAAATTCGGACATCTTTGAAAAATATTTTCTCTAGAATTTTCTACAATAACTGTTGAAAAATAAACCAATCTTAAGTTTACACAGTCCGCAAAAGCTTCGCCATCAATACTCATAAGCTTTCGTGGAAGGTCTAACAAATTTAGATCTGTACAGCTAGCAAAAGCACGGTATCCTATTTTTGTTAGATTTGGTGAAAAAAATATTCCCTTTAAGCTTGTACAACAAGTGAATGCACAATCTCCAATACTTGTTACTCCGGACGGAATATTTATAACTTTTAAGTTTGTACATTTATAGAAGGCGAAATCTCCTATACTTGTTAATCTTATCGGAAGTTTTATTGTTTCCAAAGAACCACAATAAATAAACATGCAACAATCTATATTTGTCAAATTCTCTGAAAGAATTATTTCCGTTAAAGAACTACATTTATTGAATGCACTCCTTCCAAGACTTGTTACACTTGATGGAATTTTTACTGATTTTAACCTCAAGCACAATTCAAATACGCTATCACCAATACTTGTTACACTTGATGGAAAATCTATTGCCCTTAAGGCTATACAACTAGCAAATGTACGATTCCCAACGCTTACTACTCCTAATGGAATTTTTATCGATCTTAATTTTGAGCATTCAAAAAATGCGTCGTCCCCAAGCTTTATAACTTGATAACTTTTTCCGTCATTTCCTATAACATATTCAGGAATAATCAAGTCAAATGCCATATTAGTAGCATCATATCCAACAACTTCTGATATTCGTCTATCACCTATAGTAGTTAATTTGTATTTTACCCCCTCAAAGTAAATATAATTATCATTTGCACTAACACTTAAATTAATATTTGGCAAAGTCCCTAATACCATGGCTATTGGCAGCAAAACGGAAAAAATCCTTTTACCCATTAAAATTTATCCTCCTAATACTATTAAAAATAAAATCAAACTTCACTTAATTTTTTCGCCGCTTTTTATAGTATCATGAAAGATAATAAACGT
>CAKSGI010000182.1 GCA_934454005.1 uncultured Eubacteriales bacterium
AAAATGGATAGAACTAGAGCGGATCATATGGGAATGCTTGCAACTGTAATAAATGCCCTTGGAGTTGCAGATGCTTTAGAACAACTTGGGATTCAGGTTAGAGTTCAAACAGCGATAACTATGCAACAAGTAGCTGAACCTTATATAAGGAATCGAGCAGTTAGACACTTAGAAAAAGGCAGAGTTACAGTTTTTGGATGCGGAACTGGAAATCCATTTTTTTCAACAGATACTGCAGCTTCATTAAGAGCAGCCGAGATAGATGCGGATGTGATTTTAAAAGCAACTATGGTGGATGGTGTCTATAATAGTGATCCTAAGAAAAATCCAGAAGCTATTAAGTATGATAAGTTGAAGTTTTCAGATATTATTAACAAAAATTTGGGGGTTATGGATACAACAGCAGCGTCTCTTTGTAAAGAAAATAATATACCTATACTTGTTTTAAGTATAGAGGATCCAGAAAATATATATAAAGCAGTTTGTGGAGAAGAAGTAGGTACAATAGTAGATTAACTATATAAATAACGAATTTAGGAGTGAATTTATAATGAAAGAGATATTTAAGAAAACTGAATCTAAAATGAAAAAAACTATAGATGCATTAAATTCTGAGTACGCATCAATAAGAGCAGGTAGAGCTAATCCGGCCGTTTTAGACAAAATAATGGTAGATTATTATGAAACACCAACACCTATAAACCAATTGGCGGCTGTTTCTGTTACCGAAGCAAGAACTCTTACTATTCAACCGTGGGATGTGTCTGTTACTAAAATGATTGAAAAAGCAATACAAACTTCGGATTTAGGCATAAATCCTCAAACTGATGGAAAAATAATCCGGATAATATTTCCACCCTTAACTGAAGATAGGCGCAGAGAAATAGTAAAGGATATAGCAAAAATATCAGAGGAATCTAAAATAGCTATTCGAAATACTCGTAGGGATACTATTGATAAGCTTAAATTAATGAAAAAATCGTCTGAAATTACAGAAGATGACCTTAAGTATGCGGAAAAACATACTCAAGAGTTAACAGATAAATTTTGTAAAGAGATAGATAATATTTCCGATAAAAAAGAAAAAGAGATAATGGAAATATAATTTTGGAAGTGTAATATTTATGAGATGGTTTTCTAAAAAGAAAAATATAGAAAATAGAATACTTCCAACGCATTTAGCTATAATAATGGACGGTAATGGCAGATGGGCTAAAAAAAGAGGGTTGCCAAGAACTGCTGGACATACAGCCGGAGCCTCAAATTTTAGGACTATTACTAAGTATTGCAGTAGAATAGGAATAAAATACCTTACTGTCTATGCCTTTTCTACAGAAAATTGGAAAAGACCTCAAGATGAGGTTTCTTCTCTTATGAAACTTTTTAAACAGTATTTAGAAGAGGCCCTTGCGGATTTTATGAATGAAAATATTAAGGTTATATTTTTAGGAAATAAAAAAGCTTTTTCAAAAGAACTCCAAGATTTAATTGAAAAAGTTGAATTAGAATCATCTAAAAAGAGTGGAATGGTACTTAATATAGCAATGAATTATGGTAGTAGGGACGAAATTATAAGAGCTACTAAATTATTAATATCTGACGTTGAAGAAAAAAAGATGGCATTAGATGATATAGATGAAAGTGTATTTTCAAGCAAGCTGTATACTGCAGGTCAACCAGATCCGGATTTAGTTATAAGGCCTAGTGGAGAATATAGAATTTCTAATTTTTTGTTGTGGCAATCTGCATATGCTGAGTATATAATAATGGATATTTTATGGCCCGATTTTTCAACTAAAGATTTAGAGGCGGCTTTAGATGAATATTCGTTAAGGAATAGGCGGTTTGGAGGGGTTTAATGTTAAAAAGGACAGTTGTTGGAATTTTGGGATCTTTTTTAGTTTGTGTAGCAATATTCTTTAATCAAAGTTACCCTATAATTTTAAATATATTAATAGCAATAGCAAGTGTTATTTCTATGTATGAGTTATTATCTGCAATGGGAGTGTTAAAAAAATATTTTTTAACGATACCGACATTTTTATTTACTGTTATTGTTCCATTATTTATAACGGAACTAAGATTTCAATTTTTTTGGTATGTATATACGTTAATAATATTTTTTGTGACTCTTATTTCTAAAAATATTACTGATTTTAAAGATACAGCTATTGTGTATACAATGGCACTTGTAGTTTCTTTATCTCTTGGTTCACTTATTATGATAAGAGACATATCTGGAAAATTTGCTACATTTTATGTTGTTTTAACTTTAGCAGTTGCTTGGACCTCAGACACGGGTGCATATTTTTGTGGTAGTTTTTTTGGAAAACATAAACTTTGCCCTATTATTAGCCCCAAAAAAACTGTTGAAGGAGCTATTGGTGGAATTATAGTATCCTTTGTATCGGCATTCTTAGTTTGTTTTGTTTTCAAGAATTATATCTTTGATAGTGATGTACTAATTAATTATTATTTAGTAGCTTTAGTCGGTTTTTTGGGACCTATAATCTCTATGATAGGCGATTTATCTTTTTCATTTGTTAAAAGAACTTGTAATGTTAAGGATTTTGGAAATGTTATTCCGGGTCATGGAGGAGTGCTAGACAGAATAGATAGTGTGATTTTTTTATCTCCATTTGTCTGTTTTTTGTCCATGTTATTTCCACTAGTAAAAATAATTTATTAGATTAAAAGAAAGGTGATGCTAATGGCTGTTGAAAATATTTCTATATTGGGTTCTACTGGATCTATAGGTACACAAGCACTGGATGTTGTAAGAAAATTGAATCTTAAAGTTACAGCATTAGCGGCACATAGTAATATAAAATTGCTTGAACAACAAGTTAGAGAATTTAAACCTAAATTAGTAAACGTTTTTGATAAAGAGGCAGCTTATAAGCTGAAGAATAATATATTAGATTTAAATGTAGAGATATTATCCGGGATGGACGGTCTTTGTGAGCTTGCATCTAAAAAGTCAGATATTGTTTTAAATTCAGTTGTAGGAATGGTTGGTCTAAAGCCAACTTTAGAAGCATTAAAATCTAAAAATGATGTAGCTCTTGCTAATAAGGAAACTTTGGTTGCAGGAGGAAAATTAGTAACAGAAACAGCAAAAGAATCCGGGACTAAAATTATTCCAGTCGATAGTGAGCATTCTGCTATATTTCAATGTTTACAAGGTTGTAGCGATAAATCTGATATAAAGAAAATTATTTTAACAGCGTCTGGTGGTCCATTTTTTGGGAAAAGTTTGAAAGACCTGAAAAATGTGACACCAAAAGAGGCTTTAAAACATCCTAATTGGAGTATGGGTTCAAAAGTAACTATTGATTCTGCCAGTATGATGAATAAAGGCCTAGAAATAATAGAAGCTGTTTGGCTTTTTGGTTTAGATGTTGATGATATAGATGTAGTTGTGCATAGAGAAAGTATAATTCATTCTATGGTTGAGTATAAAGACAATTCAGTAATAGCGCAACTTGGTGTGCCTGATATGAGAATTCCGATACAATATGCAATAACCTGGCCCAAAAGATATATATCACCTGTGGAGCATTTAGATTTGTTAAAAATTTCTAAATTGACATTTTTTGAACCAGATTATGATACGTTTAAATGTTTAAAGGCATGTAGAGAAGCTATAAAAAGAGGTGGACTATCACCAGCTGCAGCAAATGGTGCTAATGAGGAAGCTGTTAGGCTGTTTTTAAATAAAAAAATATCATTTGTAGATATAGGAGAATTAGTTTATAATGCAATGATAAATCAAGAAAATAAGGAAAATTATTCATTAGATGATGTTATTTGTGCTACGGATAAAGCAAGACAGTATGTTTTAGACCAAATTAAAAAATTTTAGTTAGAAAATTAGAAGGGACTGATAATTATTATTAATGTATTATTAGTGATCATAGCAGTATTATTATTTAGCCTAATTATTTGTTTACATGAACTCGGTCATTTTATAACAGCAAAACTTTCTGGAGTAAAAGTAAAAGAGTTTGCACTTGGTATGGGACCAGCAATATTTAAGTTTCAAAAGGGAGAAACTTTATATACATTAAGAGCCCTTCCTCTTGGAGGTTTTTGTTCTATGGAGGGCGAAGATGAAGAAAGCAAAGATGATAGAGCTTTCTCTAATAAGGCAGTATGGAAACGTATAATTATAGTATCAGCAGGGGCAATAATG
>CAKSGI010000183.1 GCA_934454005.1 uncultured Eubacteriales bacterium
ATTCCTCGATAGCTCAATGGTAGAGCACTCGGCTGTTAACCGAGTTGTTGTAGGTTCGAGTCCTACTCGGGGAGCTGATCCACAGGCTTTGTGTCTGTGGATTTTTTTTGTTTCAGATAGAAAAAGTATATACAAATTATTTCCTCTTCCGTGCCTTGATTTTTGTGAACTCAATAATTTCTTTACGGTCTATGTCTGAGAGCTTTTCAAAATAATACAGCAATTCTTTTTCGTATCGATTTAACAAATGGAACTTTTTTTGATTATTTGGGTTGTTAAGATAATCCAAGTAATCAGATAAGTCCTTGTTTGCAGGCGATTGTGTAAAATTGTATTCTTCTAATTCGTCAGGAACTGCTATTAATTGAATCATATCATCTACTGAAATATTATATAAATTTCCAAGTTTGTAGAGGGTGTCATAGCTGGGTGTGCGTTTCCCGGTCTCATAATGAGAATAGGTTTGTCTAACAATTCCCAAATAAGATGCTACATAATCCTGAGTGTAGCTATTTGCTTTTCTTAATTCTTTTAGTTTTTCTGGAATAATTGTTTTCTTCAATGATATAGCCCCCTTTGTATGTTTATTATATGTGCGTATGAAAAATATAATGTAAAAATATGTAGCATAATGCATATAATTATGTTAAAATGTGTGTAGCGAATCATAAATACAGAAGGAGGTTTCTAAAATGAAAAAAATTAGGAAGATAATGGTGTTGTTGCTTATTGTTGCGGTATGTATTACACCATCGAAAAAGGAAACAAAAGTAATGATAGCAAAAGCAATAACAACCAAAACAGTTAATAGTGATTTAAAAGCTCCGACAACGGATGCAAACGGTGTGACCTCATGGGATAGTGTTTATTTTGGCAGTTATTGGCAAAGTGATACAAATAAAGACGGAAAGGCAAATGATAAGGATGAAAAAACTCCGATACAGTGGAGGGTGCTGTCTGTTGACAATGATGAAGTATTATTATTGGCAGACAAATGTCTAGAGTATCAGCAATTTCATAATGGAACGGAGGAAAGCGTTACATGGGAAAACTGTTCTCTGCGAAAATGGCTGAATAATGAGTTTTATAACAATGCTTTTAGTGCAGATGAAAAGAATGCAATTGTTCAAAAAACGTTATCTAATGATATTGATAGTCGCTATGTTGTAGAATGTAATGACACACAAGATAATGTGGCGTTATTATCATGGGATGAGGCACATAAAAAGGATTATGCACTTACGAATTCTAAAATCAATTTGGAAACACGTTTAACAGATTTTGTTAAGCAAAAGGGTGGAACAAAGAGTGGTTTATTTACAAGGACGTCTTCAAAACAAGGTGTTGTTCGAATAACAAATGTAGCAGATAATTTGTATGAGGGCAGATATGGTTATACGCGTTTTTCAAATTATATATCTGTACGCCCGATTATTACTATTAAAAAAGCATCTTCACTGTGGAAAAATGCAGGTGTGATTCATAATTTTGAGTGGGATTATGAAGAGACGAATCCGGTAGAAACACCATCGGCAGGTAACCTTTCTATTGATGTACCGGAGTGTGCAAGCAGCAAAGTTGCACATTCAGGAAAGGATGGAAATATAGTATGGTCAATTGACTCAAATGGATGTCTTAAATTGGAGGGAAATGGTACATGGAAAGGATTGGGAAATCGCTATATTATTGGAGAAGAAAATATGAGGCTTCCCAAGTGGCTGGATTATACAGATGAAATTATTACGGCAAAAATAAATGTTACAGGAATGACAAATTGTAATTATCTATTTTATGGCTGTGATAATCTTGTAAAAATTGATATAAGTGATTGGGATACT
This sequence comes from uncultured Eubacteriales bacterium, assembly GCA_934454005.1. The sequence continues at coordinate 1,839 of CAKSGI010000183.1, forward strand.
TCGAGTGTAACAAATATGGAGGCAATGTTTGCATGGTGTCAGAAGTTACAATCATTGGATGATTTAGAAACATTAGATACTTCTAATGTAAAAAATATGTCCAGAATGTTTGAGGGTTGCATGGGATTATCTCAAATTAAATTTAAGCATTTCAATACCGAGAATGTTGAAAATATGAATTATATGTTTGCTGATTGCTCAAATGCAGAAATTGCTGATTTAAGTAATTTAGATACTTCTAATTTAAAATCGATGTATGGCATATTTAGGTATTGTGATTTATTAAAAAATATAAATTTAAGTTCATTTGATTTGACGAAATGCAATAGTTTCTGTATCAATGAATTGGATAATTTGATTGAAATTCAGACACCGTATAATCTTAAAAATATATTTGATAACGAGGATTCTGATAGTGACTATATTAAGGATGATGCTGCGCTGCCGGAATTAACCTCCGATTATACTCCGTGGAAAGATGATTCAGGAAAAGCGTATAGCAGATTTCCAATAAATAGTAAATCAATTAAATTAACAAGAAAAATTGTTCATCCGGAATCTTTTGTGGTTTTTGAAGGTGTAAGTGGAGATTTCAAATGGAATATTGATGCGCAGGGTAAACTTACAATTACTGGAAGTGGCGAAGCAGTAGATAAAGATGAGAAAGCAGAAGAAGATGATGAAGAAATATATCCGAAATGGCATGAAGCTTCAAAATATATTAAATCTTGTGTGGTTGACGTAAGCAATATTACGGATGCAGAAAGATTATTTGCAGATTTGCCTTATTTGGAAAAGATAGAATTTAAAAATTTTGATACATCTAAGATTACTAATATGAGTTATATGTTTTATAGAGACTATTCTCTCAAAAATGTCGACTTAGGAGCATTTGACACAATAAATGTAGAAACAATGTATAAGATGTTTTCGGAATGTAACTCATTGAAAAATGTGGATTTAAGTGATTTTAAAACAAATAAGGTATGTGATATGGAGGGGATGTTTAGTAAATGTTATTCATTACAAAATCTTAATTTGCAAAGTTTTGATTTACGACAGGTAAAATATTTGGGGGGAATGTTAGAAAAATGCTTTAGTCTTCAGGAATTGGATTTAGGAGATTCAAGTGTTGATAGTATTGGCGAGACATATGGACTAAGTGGTGCATTTGAATGTTGTCACAATTTAACTAAGTTGAATCTTAGTAAATGGGATTTGAAAAATGTGGCAGATGGAGATGATGGATGGGAATCCTTTTTAAAGGGCACCGTGTCATTGTCTGAAATAAAAACACCTACAAATTTGAAAACAGAGATAAAATTGCCTCAAGGAATTTGGGAGGATGCGTTAGGAAAGACTTATACAGTGCTGCCTAAAAACTTGTCTGAAAGTATTGTACTTACGAAGACTAAAGATGTGATTATAACACCAACGCCGGTAGCAACGCCAAGTCCATCACCTGTCATAAAGGGAACACCAGTGCCTATCGTAAAGCCGCCAGTATCGCAAAATCCAGTATCCCCAATAGCACCTTCTGTAAAGCAGGCTCAGCAGGGAAACTTTAAGCGTAAAAAAGTTGTTATATCATCGATAAAAAATAAAAAGGGAAGAAAAATTGCAATATCATGGAAAAAAACAACAAAGGCAAAGGCGTACCAAGTTACATATGATACAAGTAAAAAATTTAAAAACAAGAAAACAAAGAAAGTAACAAAGACAAAAACTACTTTGACTAAATTAAAGATTGGAAAAACATATTTTATTAAAATACGAGCCGTTACGATAGAAAGCGGAAAAAAGGTTTATAGTAAATGGAGTAAAGTAAAAAAGATTAAAGTTAAAAAATAGTATATTTTAGAAATTTAACAGATCAATTATTTTAGAACAATTGGCTTGCTTCAAATTTTTGATGCCGGTTTATTTGGATTCCAATAATTCAGTAGCAGGAAAACTTTGTGACGAGTGGGTTTTGAGTACGTCGGTATGTGGCACTGGTAGTTTCAGTGCCCATACCGTTACGCACTCAATGAACGGGAGTGCCCACGAGACGCAAAGTTTTCCTGCTACTGAATTATGGAAACAAAAAATTGTCAACAAATATTTGATACAAATAACGGCATGGTGTAGTTGACAAATTTTTAATTTTTGCGGTATAATTATCTTTCAATGCAATCTGTACCTTAGAAAGGAAAAAAGATGAAAGAACGCGAAAAATTTGGAAGTCGCTTAGGGTTTATCCTGGTATCGGCAGGGTGTGCGGT
>CAKSGI010000184.1 GCA_934454005.1 uncultured Eubacteriales bacterium
AATAATCCATGTTTAATAGGTGAACCAGGTGTTGGTAAAACAGCAGTTGTAGAAGGATTAGCAGAAAAAATAGTAGAGGGCGAAGTACCAGAGAACTTAAAAGATAAAAGAGTTGTAACACTAGATATATCTGGAATGGTAGCAGGCGCTAAATACAGAGGTGATTTTGAAGAAAGAATAAAAAAAGCTTTAAAAGAAGTAAAAAAAGCAGGAGACGTTATATTATTTATAGATGAAATCCATACAATAGTTGGAGCAGGAGCAGCAGAAGGAGCAATAGATGCAGCAAATATCCTAAAACCACTTTTAGCAAGAGGCGAAGTGCAAATTGTTGGTGCAACTACTTTAAATGAATATAGAAAATATATAGAAAAAGATAGTGCACTAGAAAGAAGATTTCAACCAGTTACTGTTCAAGAACCAAGTATTGAAGATAGTATAAAAATACTAAAAGGTTTAAGAGATAAATATGAAGCTCATCACAATGTAAAAATAACTGATGAAGCAATAGAAGCAGCAGTTAAATTATCTAGCAGATATATAAATGATAGATTTTTGCCAGATAAAGCAATAGATTTAATTGATGAGGGAGCCTCAAAAGTAAGACTAAAAGTTTATACAGAACCTGAAAGCTTAAAGAAGATTCAAGATAAAATCGATAAATTAGATGAAGAAAAAGAAGAGGCAATTCAAACACAAAACTTCGAAAAAGCAGCAGAATTAAGAGATAAAGAGCAAAAAGAAAAAGAAAAACTTGAAAAAGAGAAAAAGGCTTGGGAAGATAAAAATAGAAAAGATATAAGAAATATAACAGCAGAAGATATTGCAGAGGTAATTGCAAGTAGTACAGGCATTCCAGCACAAAAAATTAGTCAAGATGAAAATGAAAAATTAAGAAACTTAGAGCAAAGCTTGCATAAAAGAGTAATAGGACAAGATGAAGCAGTAGAAGCTGTTGCAAAAGCAATAAAAAGAGGTAGAGTAGGATTAAAAGATCCTAATAGACCAATAGGTTCATTCTTATTCTTAGGACCAACTGGTGTTGGTAAAACAGAACTTGCAAAAGCTATTTCAGAAAACCTATTTGGAGATGAGAATGCAATTATAAGAGTAGATATGTCAGAATATATGGAAAGTCATTCAACTTCTAAAATGATAGGTTCACCTCCAGGTTATGTAGGATTTGATGATGGCGGTGGTTTAACAGAAAAAATAAGAAGAAAACCATATTCTGTAATACTATTTGATGAAATTGAAAAAGCACATCCAGATGTTTTGAATATGCTATTACAAATACTAGATGATGGTAGACTTACAGACTCACATGGTAGAACTGTAAACTTTAAAAATTGTGTAGTTATAATGACATCAAACATAGGAGCTAGACTAATAACAGATAAAAAAGCATTAGGATTTTCTGGCGGAGAAGACAAAGAACAAGCAGAGAAAAAGGAATATGAAGACATTAAAAAAGAAGTAATAGCAGAAGTTAAAAAGACATTTAGACCAGAATTTATAAACCGTGTAGACGAAATTATAGTATTCCATAAACTAACAGAAAAAGAATTAATTCAAATAGTTGACATTATGCTAGAAAAAATAAAAACAAGATTACTAGAAAAAGACATAAAAATAGAAGTAGATAAATCAGCAAAAGATTTAGTAATCAAAAAAGGAACAGATACAAACTACGGTGCAAGACCATTAAGAAGAGCAATACAAACAATAATAGAAGACAAACTAGCAGAAGAAATTCTAGATGGAAACCTAAAAGCAGGAGACACTGCAAAACTAACAGCCAAAGACGATACAATACAAGTAAAAGTAAAAATTAAGAAATAAAATAAAGGCCGACCTCTTTAAGAAAAGAGGCCGACTTTATTTAATATAACATCTAGAGTAGCTCCGTGTGACAAATTTTCAGCTATTAAACCACAAGCATAGGCTGTAAGAAATGAGGCTTCTGACTTTGTCATAGTTTTACCACACATTTTAACTTTAATAACTTTTCCTTTCAAGTTGATTGTGGCAGACTGGTTAAAACCATCTGTTACAGAAATTACATCTTTGTACATTGCTGGATAGCATATTTTATTTGAAAGATTAATACAAGATGCTATTAGAACAATTCCTTTTTCTTGGGCTTGTTCAATAACTTTCCTAAGTTCAGGATTATCTTGGAGTGTAGCAAAACTCATAGAAATAATATCTACTTTATTTTCTATACACCAAGTAATTGCTGATACTACATAGTCAATCTTTCCTATACAACTTTCGTCATATATACTGCAATAAAATATCTCACATTTTTTTGCTTCATGCTTTATTATATTTGTAATTATACTACCATGTGTTATATCATTATTGGTTACGGCATCGGAAATTTCATAGTAATTTTCAATGTCCAGTTCTTGTACCATAGACTTAGAAATACAACTATCTATGATTCCGATTTTTACAGGAATAGATGTTCCATTAGCATTGCTACAGGAACAAATTAATAATAACATAATAATTGTTACTAATATACTAATACTCCGTTTCATAACTTTCTCCTATGTTTAAAGTATTTAAAGAAAACAAAATTTATTTTCTTTAGCAGGAATACCTATTAAAAATACATGCCTGGTAGAGTTGAATCTTCTTGCCCTGGGGGGATATGATATTGTACTATTTTAGCATTACAACCTGGTGCAACTTCATTCATCCAAGCAATAATTACGTCTCCATCAAAGTACTTAAATCTTTTTATATGATTTTCTTTAGCATGATGAGTTACAATACCAGATATATCAGAATCTTCAAAATACCATTTATCGAAAGCTTCTATATAATCTTTAATATTTTCACCTAAAAATGGTTCAAATTCGATTACATCTATAAAAACGGCGAAACCTACGTTGATTTTCATCAGTTTACCTCCTAAAATAATAGTACAACAGGGGAGGAAGTTTGAAAATCCCTCCCCCTTTTGGTTAATTATTGTAAGGATACCAACAATGAGGTGCATAATTACGGTTATTTACCCAGCGCCTCCCCAAAGGATGGTAGTGAGGATAGTAACCTTCACCAGAACTTTGATGATATGTTGGTGTTCCTCTTCTGGTAGATGCCTGCGCACAAGCGAAACTTGCAGCAAAAGCACTAGTTGCAAACACATCGTAGCCACATTCAAGCCTAGAAACGGCACCCCACCGGCTGATTTCCCGACCGATGTAAACAGTGTTGTTTTTGAGAACAGCTTCATAATATGAATTTTTCTTTTCCATTTTTCCATATCTGATAGCAGTTGCTGCATCAAGGTCAACACACCTGTATCGGCAGTATGTCATTGTATTTGAACGTACACCACCAATAACATTACCAATGGCATTAGCTGAAACATAGATAGCTGAAGTTAAAGTTACAGCTGCTGCGGTACAAATGAGAATTTTAGCTGCTGCAATAAACGTTGGTATTGCAAAAGAAAGCGTAAGAACAAATTGTCCTGCTACTTCGGTGTCGGATGAAACCATAGTATTAGTAATTTCGGAAATTGCAATGTGGGTATCATCCAAATGCTCAACTTCTAATTGAATAGGATTAGCTTCATTAATATAAAGCCAATATTCATCCGTGCTTAAATTGCGTTCGCATTTCATTGGGATTCCTTCAACAGTAGTGTGTGTTGTTCTAGTACCTTGGGTTTCCCGAACAGTAATATTGTATCCATCTACAGTGATGGTCGTGGTTACAGTTTTGCTAGATGTAAGTCCAGTAAAGACACAAACTAACATAGAAACCACTAGGACTAGTGAAATAAGTTTCCGTGTCATAGCTATTTCTCCTTAATAATTATTTACCGACAATTGCTTGTTTAAAATCATTCTGTCAAACCTTATGTTGCCTCCTTAAACCAACAAAGCGATGTAAATTCAGAGATGACTAAATCTGCTAATTGCAGTATAGAAATAATTATAACATTAATTTAAATAAAAGTCACTATGTTATAGAAAAAATATGTAAAAATATGTAAAATAAAGTTAACATAGAATGCGGAAGTATATATTATACCGGATTTACATGAATAATGGCATTAGATACATTATCTAATTTTTTT
>CAKSGI010000185.1 GCA_934454005.1 uncultured Eubacteriales bacterium
ACATAGTGTGTGTAGCCTTTTTGTTTGTTTAAAACATTACATAATTTACATTATGAGCAGATAGGTAAAGAAGTAAGATGCATTGAAGATGAATTGCCTTTTGAAATACCAGATAGTTGGGAATGGACACGATTAAATGAAATAAGAATTAAAGAAATCAAAAGAGGAAAATCCCCGAAATATGCAACTGAAGGTAATGTTTTGGTATTCGCTCAAAAATGCAATACTAAATACAATGGCATAGATATTTCCTTAAGCAAATATTTAGACTCATCTTCATTGGAAAGATACGATGATAGCGAAAAGATGGTTGACGGTGATATAGTTATTAATTCGACTGGCACTGGAACAATGGGAAGAATCGGATATTATTCAGCTAATAGCAATCCTAACAATTATATTTTAGTGCCTGATTCACATGTAACAATTGTAAGAGTGTCAGCATATCTAAATTCACGATTTATTAAAAACACGATAGACCAATATCATGATTATTTTGAAAAACATGGAGAAGGTTCAACAAATCAAAAAGAACTAAAGCCAATTACTATTCAAAATATTTTAATTCCAATTCCGCCTAAATCAGAACAAATTAAAATCATTAAAACAATTGATAAATTAGAGCCATTGATTGAAGAATATAAACACGTAGAAGAAAAACTTTATGAATTGAATTCTAATATTAAAGAACAATTAAAGAAATCTATTCTGCAATATGCTATTGAAGGTAAATTGGTTCCACAAAATCCAAATGATGAGCCAGCTTCAGCGCTTTTAGAAAGAATACATAAGGAAAAAGAAAAACTGATTGCTGATGGAAAAATAAAAAAGGATAAGAATGAATCTATAATTTATAGAAGGGATAATTCTTATTATGAAAAGTTGAACAACAATGAAAAATGTATAGATGAAGAGGTTTTATATTCAATTCCTAATTCTTGGTCATTTACAAGACAATCTACTATTTGTTGGTTAGACAATGGAACACCTAGTAAAGGGGAAAAATTACCTTATTTAGAAGCTAAAGTTATAAGAAGTATAAAAAAACCAGAATTTAAGTTGTCTGGTGTAATCGTCGATAAAACAGATAAGGTAATCCTTGTTGATGGAGAAAACTCGGGAGAAATATTTAACATTCCATATAAAGGATATATGGGGAGTACTTTTAAATTATTAAGACAATCTTCTTTGATGTCAGAGGATTATATTCAATTTATCTTTGAGCTATATAGAGATTTGTATAAGAATAATAAAAAAGGTGCAGCTATTCCACACCTAGATAAAGAATTGTTCAAAACTTTATTAATACCAATTCCGCCAGTGAAAGAACAAAATAGAATTGTAGATTCAATGTTTAGACTACGTTATCAAATAGAATTGTTGTAATTTACCAATCTATAAGATTGTCGACTAATTCTTGTTGTTCGGTAGAAGTTTTGCGCAAATAAATGCGTGTAGTCTCTATACTTTCGTGTCCCATTAAATCTGCAAGGAAAGCAATATCGTTGCATTTAGCTAAAAAGTTTTTAGCAAACCTATGCCTAAACGAGTGTGGATATACAACGGTCGTGTTAATATCGTACTTTTTTGCAAACTTTTTTAATTGGCCAGATATACCTCGAGTAGTAATTCTTTCACCATATTTATTTAAAAAAATGAAGCCGCTTTCTTGCTTACGTGTAGATAGCCAATCAAGTGCTTCATTTTTTAATTGTTTTGGTATATATATTCTTCGAAGTTTTCCTCCCTTTGAATAAATATCTATATAGCCTAATTTGACATGTTCAGCTTTAAATTGAATTAATTCACTAACTCTAGCACCAGTTGCAGCAAGGAACCTAATAACCATATACCAATCAATATCATCTTTTTGCAAACAGTTTTTTAAATAGTTATAGTCAGCTTCGCTGATTACATTCTCTAAAAATGTTTTTTGCTGAATTTTTACAAAAGGAAGTTTCATATTACCCTTTTGAATATAATCCAAATAGCAATTGATAGCTCGTAATCTTAAATTCACAGTTTTTGGTTTGTAATTTTCCATCATCCAAACCTTATACTCTTTTAAATTCTTTTTATTAACATCATCGTATTGTTGAAAGAATTGTTTTACTGAAAAGTAGTAAGAATCAACTGTATTTTTAGAAAAGTTCGATTTATCTAAATACTCTTTAAATTTATCTAACATAAGTTACCTCCAAAGAAGGATTATATGTTAAAGTTCAAACAAATCTATTAATTCTACTATTTTTTCAACTATCTTTTGTTGTTCTCTTTTTGGAGGCACAGGAATCATTACTTTCACTATTTTCTCTCGACTAATATTTGGTTGCGCACCACCTTCGCTTTGTTTTACAAAATGAATTTTGTTTGCCATTAAAAAATAGAATAAGTACAAATTATAAAATGGCTGAATTACATTACATGCACAACAGGCTTGATTTGTTGTGGCTGGAAAAGACAATATTCCTAATTTTCCTATCGTTGCTCCATACATAGCAATCAATATTGATCCAGATGGATTTAATTTCGCGGATGTTTCATTCATTGCTTTTTCTGTAATTTTATTAGGTATTTCTTGTATAATTCCATCGTTCAAATCACCTGTTAATAGCCACGGAATAGAACCGTTTTTATAATACTCTATATTTGACTTACTTGGTGTAGCTCCTGCTTTCCAATCACCTATACTCCCTAATCTTGTCCAACACCAATTATCAGGTATTTCAAAAGGGATTTGATTATCAATACATTTTTCGTCATCTTGTAACTTCTCATAATAAGAATAATGACAAGAATTTAGATTTTATCAATTGCTTCACAAATTCTTACTTGTTCGTAAAAAGGAGGAAGTGGAATTAAGAAATCATTGATAGTATCCATCGAAATATTATCGTTAGTAGATGTTTTAGATTTATTAATTATGCTTTGGATATAATTGGATGTTATAACTTTATAAATATATCTGTAGTAAATTAAATCGGATGTTCTTATAGCAGCAACCCTTTGATTTAGATATTGCTTAGTTTTTCTATTATTTACACAAACTTTGCCAACGGTTCCGCCGGTCATGCATAAAAGAATATCGTTTTCCTTTAAAAGGTATTTATTTAACGCTTCTTCCTCATGGTAATATTTATATTCATCATCTAGTATTCCGCCATTATCAAAGTCGGAAATTCTAATAACACGAACACCTGTATTTGTATATTCAGTGCTTTTAAAAGCATAGCCACCTAATGTGTTTGTAATGTTAGAAAGTCTAGTCCACATCCAATTATAAGGAATATCAAAAGGTATAAGCTCATCGATACTAACTTCATTTTTTCCTAGCTTTTCATAATAAGAATTATCCCTTCTATAAATTATGGAATCATTCTTATCTTTTTTGATTTTACCTTCAGCAATAAGTTTTTGTTTCTCGTCATGAATTCGTTTTAACAGTTCTGAAGCAGGTTCATCATTTGGATCTTGCGGAACTAATTTACCTTCAATAGCATATTGAAGAATAGATTTCTTTAATTGTTCTCTGATATTAGAATTTAATACATAAAGTTTTTCTTCGGCTTGTTTGTATTTTTCTATTAACGGTTCTATTTCTTTGATTTTATTAATGATTCTATTTTGTTCGTCTATTGGTGGAAGTGGAATTAAAATGTTTAAAACATCAATACGCGAAATCCCTGGAATCATACTTTTTGCCCTAATTTTTATAGAATTTAGGTTTGTTTTTAAAACCAACTTCAGATAGTATAAATCAAGATTATAAGGAGAAGAGATGCTCATTATTTGTCTTGCTATATGCGCTTTTTCAATGTTAAGAAAAGCCATTTTTCCTACAGTTCCTTTACAAGTAAAAAGTAAATCACCGAAGTAAGCCACTGATTTGGGATGAATAGTCCATCGGTTTATATCAATCTTCCCATCGGTTATATTACTCGCACCCGTTATATATGCAACTCCGTTTTTATCTGAATTATAATCGTTAGGAGATAGATCTTGTCCCGATGTTAGCAAATATAAAGAACTAAATCTGCTCCAACACCAATTATCAGGTATTTCAAATGGTAGTTCATCTTCAATGCATCTTAC
>CAKSGI010000186.1 GCA_934454005.1 uncultured Eubacteriales bacterium
TTGATATCCTCTTTTAATGGAACATTTTCCGTATCACGAAAGCTTGTATCCGGCTGTTTCTTTCCCTTTTTCAAAATCGGATTGCCTTCTTCATCACGGAAAGGTCTTTCTACTGTAATCTTGGTATAACCAAAATCCTCGTTATCATAAATCTGGCTGTTTTCGCTCTCTTTAAAATTACCATATATCTTTGTAATCTCTGCGATATCTTCCTCTGAAATATCGTTTCGCTTATTTCCCAATGCTTTTCTTCTCTTCACATACATGTCATTTGCATTGATCAGCTGCACTTTTCCTTCTCTAACTGTACCAGCCTTTTTATTCGACAACACCCAGATATATGTTGCAATTCCCGTGTTGTAGAAAATATCATTTGGCAGAGCAATGATTGCCTCCAATAGATCCTGCTCTAAAATGTATCTGCGGATTTCAGAAGGTCCAGAACCGGCATCACCGGTAAATAAAGGCGAACCGTTATGAATGATTGCAATACGACTTCCACCTTTATCAATATCCTTCATTTTTGAAATAGCAGTCATCAAAAACAGCATCTGACCGTCACTGGCTGCCGGAAGTCCTGCACCAAATCTTCCGCCAAATCCCAGCTTTGCTTCTTCCATTACCTTTGCCTTTTCATTCTTCCACTCACGACCAAACGGTGGGTTAGATAAAATGTAATCAAATGTACTACCGGCAAACTGATCATCCGATAAAGTATTCCCATCCTTAATGTAATCTGCATTGTTACCCTTGATCAACATATCCGCCTTGCAGATAGCAAATGTCTGATCATTGATCTCCTGCCCAAACGACACCAGTTCCGTCTCTTTATTCAAGCTGTGCAGATATTCCTCAGCAACAGATAACATGCCTCCCGTACCGCAGGCTGGATCATAAATTGTCTTCGCAACATTATTGCCCGACAGAATATCATTGTCATCATTAAATAGAATGTTGACCATAAGCTGAATTACTTCTCTTGGAGTGTAATGCTGTCCTGCATCTTCATTATGAGACTCGGAGAATCTTCTGATAATCTCCTCAAAAATATATCCCATTTCAAGGTTGGAGATTTCATTTGGATGAAGGTTTCCTCTATCTGTTGTGTATTCCTTTAAAACAATATATAAGATTCCCTTATTAGCCATAGTTGTGATGTGACCATCAAACTTAAACTTTTCAAGAATATCCCGCACATTCTCTGAGAATCCATTCAGATAATCTCGGAAATTATCCTCAATGTGGTCTGGATCATCCATAAGTCTCTCAAATGTATATTTGCTGGTATTATAAAAATCTTTTTCTGCTACCTTACGAAGCAAAACATCCTTCATCGGAAGATTCTTTACTTCCTCATATTTCTGTAAAACTGCATCCTTGGTATCTGAAAGAATACAGTCAAAACGTCTGATTACTGTAAGCGGTAATATAACCTCTCCATATTCATGTGGTTTATATACTCCGGTAAGCTTATCTGCTATTGCCCATATCAAATCTGCTTTCTGATCTATTTTTGCACTTCTTACTGACATTCTCATTTATCCTCCGCTAGTCTGTTATTTATAATGTTTTCTTTGTTGTATCATCCATTTGAGCAATTTTCATTTCTGCGACTTTATAATAATTCTCACTTTTCTATTAACTGAACAGGCTCTATATCCTCTAAAGTTTTACTATCTCCTTCTTCTGTTTCATTTGAAAAAGATTTCTCAGAAGAAGTCAGCAGGTCTGCTGTCGCAGTTATACTTTCCATTGCAGGCATTTGATTCGTGGTTTTTATGCTACTGACTTGTGCCGTCAATTTGTTTGCCATTCTTGCTGCAGGGGTATTAAGAATATCGGAAGCCACCATAGAATTTCTAATTCCTGGTATTTTACATAATCGACTAGCCTGTTCTGCCATTTTATTTGCCATCTTTATTTCAGTTCTATTATAGAATACATTAGCTGCTTCGATTGCAGGACTATTATATAATATATTAGCCGATTCAATTGCAGAACTAATTTGTGGAACATTATATACATTTTGAAAACGCCTAGACAATTCTGTGCCTAACGTTAATTGTGGCATTATATCTGGGATATTTATACGTGGCATTGCCGCCTCAATAGCAACACTTCCCAATGATGCTAATGCAGAGTTCACACTTTCTACCCACTTAGGAACATTACCTCCAAGAATATTAGATATTACATTTCCTAATGCAGAAACAACATCTACCAAGCGTGTTTCTGTATATAAATGCGCTTCTAACACATTAATAGCATCTACCAAAAGTTTATTATCCGCTTTTAATGATTTTCTAACTTCCGCATATTTCTGTTGAGTTATCCTTTTATGGTGCATAACTATATTTCTGTATGGTTGCAACTCATCGATTTTTTCTTTGAAATTCTGAAATTTTTTGTATTCACCGAAAAATTTGTCCCACAAGGAAAAGCTTCGGCATTTATCAATTATACTTGTTATTTCTTCTTTAGATAAACTCTCAATACGATCTTTTGCCAGCTCACCTTTTAATACCTCTGACAAATTTTGATTACTAAACGGCACAAAAAGATATTCTTTAAGCTGCTCAAATGTCAATTCATTTAATGCACCTTCTACTAACTCTGTTTTATTTAGTTTATTTCTTTTACTTTTTAACGTGTTTTGTAAACTTTCACTAAAAGATTTTTCATACCAGTCCACCCCAAATATTTTAATAATGGTAATATAAACTAATTCACGGGTTCTTCGTTCAAAGATTCCAAATAATGGCATTAACTTGCAACAATACAACTGTGAAACCTCGTCATATGTAATTACAATGTTCCAATCTTTTCTGTGTTCTCCTCTTATTAGCTTATTTATGCAACAATCCAAGACTTTCGCTGATTTGACAGGCGTGTATTTACATTCAAATTTTGTAAACAACATATTAGCGTTTTTTGACGACAACTGATATTTAATTTCTACATATTCTCCATCTAAATCAAACTGAAAACTTTCATCTTTAACATCGGAATATATCTTTTTAAATACATTTCTTATAGTATGTTTCATTCCCAACTGCAATTTTTGTTTACTTCCTTCTTTAGGAAGAATAATTATATCCACTTCCATTATCTGTACCACTCCTAGTATTCTTTTTATAGGCTCCTGTAAAACAACACTTTTTGCGTCCATTTAAACTTTGTTAAATGCACCAAAACTCTACTTTCACTCATATCTCCACTTTCATTCAATTAGTGAAACACCGCATATCAATGAAACCTCAATTAATGTTCTACACCCAGTTTTTCTCTATCGTCTCATACAACTCAACAAACATATCATAATAGCATTCTTTTGTCCGTCTGATTATGTCCATTTCGATGTCTTGGTTATATGCATGAGCAACATTATTTCTTGAAACAAGTGCGTCTAACCACAAAGCCTCATCGGTTATCATTCCAGCTGAGAAGGCCGTCTTCAATATTGTTTTTGGCGCCCCCGTTGCCCCTTCAGCATATCCATTATTTCCCAGTATTTCTTTCATTGCTTTCCACGCCTGTTCAAAGCAAATTTCATATAAACCGACAATTCCAGCTGTTTCAACATTACTGTATGGCTCTTCATAATCATAAATGTCTTTCAAATTATTCAAAGCCGCTTTGAAATTCTCATATTTCTTCATAAATTACCATCCCCTCTCTTTCGATGGATTCCCGCAGTTCATTCCTAACAGGCTTTTCCAGATCAACCACATCAAATTTTAACAAAGTAGAAGTTTCCTCATCTACTGTTAAAATAAATTCGCTGCTATTGCCACCTGAAAATGCCAAATCAATATCACTTCGTTCTTTGTAATCCCCTCTTGCTCTGGATCCAAACAAAATTACTTTTTCAACATGATTCAATTTGGCTATTTGAATTATTTCTTCAATTACCTGTTGTCGAATTCCTGTTTCTTTAAACATGGTCATATCATAATTCCTAGTCAAAGTTCTCATCCCCTACATCAAAATTATAACAAACACGTCGCCGTAATTCCATAAATAATTGTAACTATTCAGGATCCAATGTATGGAAATCAATGAATCGCCGTGCCTGCACGTAAGAG
>CAKSGI010000187.1 GCA_934454005.1 uncultured Eubacteriales bacterium
GTATATTATTATATCATTATTCATATTATACCCCCATATAGTAAATTTATATTATTTATTTTCTTTAACAATATTATACAATATATACCAATAAATTAAAAGTATTATTTTAAATTTTAATAAATATTTTTGCATGAATAAATAAAATACTAAGTTTTAAACTTAGTATTAAAAATTTTTTATATAATTTCTTGTTCTCCCCATCTGATATAATATTTGCCTGCATCATCTTTTTCTTTGCTTAATAATAAATCAATTAAATTAAAGTCTACTCCTAACTCTTCCTCAATATCTAACTTTTCTTGCTCTTGATTTTTCATAAATCTGGTCAACTCTTCTTTACTCATAATTAATTTTAACAAATTATTTTCTAAAGAATTTTTATAGCTTATAAAATGGACTTCTTTTTGTCTTGTTGAATCATATCTTATAAATCTAAAATAATATTGACTTAAAGTTGATAAATTCCAGCTAAATCTAGTTAATATAATTTTATCCACAAATCCTATATTTATAGATGAGCTTAATGCTTGTTGCGTTGATAATAATATACCTGTTTTATCTTCTCTTAATTGATTAATAATGTCTTTTCTTTTTTGCATAGTAGTAGCGCCAGTTATTATATATAAATTTCTATTTGAAATATTTTCTTTTATAACTTTTGTATATAAATCAACTTCTTTTAAAGTTCTGCAACCTATGGCTACATTTTCATCATTCCATTTGTTTAATAATTCTAAGACTTTAACATATTTACTAGGTAATTTTTTACTATTATATTCTTTATAACTTTGTGGTTGCGAGCAAACATCTAGTAATAAATTAATTTGTTGGATAATTTCCATCATGCGATCCTTACGAGGTGAACCCGTACTTGTAAATAAATATTTCATTGAGTGAAATTCATTAATAGCTTTATTATATAATTTTTTCTCAGCGCTATTAAATTTAACTAAATGTTGATGAATACTATATATTTTTTTACCTACAACATCCTCAAAACTTTTTGTAATTATGGTTTTATCAATTAGTTCTTTTAAAATTTTTGCATTGTAAATATTTTGTGTATTTTTTCCAACTCCGAAAACTGAAACACTTAAAGGATTAAAACATTCTCTAAATAATTTTAAACCTTTTTTATATGGCGGATAAGCTTTATTATAAAAATCTTCATTATAAGCATTCAATAATTCTTTAGTCTTTTTATCTTCTTGATAAATATTTTCACAATCACATGTAAAATTTTGACTTTCTCCATATAGTAATTTAAATTGTGTATAAGCTTCATTTATATTATTTCTTGTCATTGTTCCGCTTAATAATAATTTATATCTAGCTTTTTTACATACGCTTAATACTGCCTTTGTTCTGATACTGTCTATATTACAAATCGAATCAGCTTCATCGACTAATAAAGTATATTTGTTAGAAATAGATTTTAAATATTTTTTAACTTTATTTTGATATTTGCATAACATGTTAAAAGTTATTAATATAAAATCTCCTGGCTGTATACTCTTGATGTCTGCTAAAGTTTTTATAGTTGTAAATGGAATTTTATAATTTTCTAAGTTAGTAACCCATGTGCCATTTATAGCAATGCTAGGCGCTATTATAAACGTATTTTTAGTGTTGTCAACGTCTTTTCTATATAAAGCGTAATGTATTCCCATTAACGTCTTACCCGTACCTTGATTAGCTTGTATATATCCATATCTTTTTTGTAACATCTTATTAACAATTTCTTTTTGCACATCATTTAATAAGATATTACAATCATTCTCATTATCGAAAACTTTACTATCACTCAGCCAATTCTCAATATTTTTATCTATTTTCATATTATCAAATTTTTGCGATTGATTAATATGTTCTTTTTCTTTTCTTCTTAAAACTTTTTCCATATTATTTTTATATGTGCTTTTCTTCTTATGTTGGGAACTTAATGTATTTTTTAGCATATCAATAACTTCTTTTTTTTGTTATTCTAATATTTTCCCACTCTTCATATTTCATAGATTCTGGTTTAACTTGGTTATAATATTGTTGGTAGTAATTAAAACATTTATTATATTTATGTTTAACGTGTTTGGATCTTTTAATATCAAATAGAATTTTTGTAACCTTATCATTAAAATTTTTATCTTTGTTGCTATCAAAATTTTTAAAGTTTTCTAGTTTAATATTTCCCAAAAACTCTCAAATCTGACATATCATATATTTTATCTTTGTTATATCCTCCATTAGTAAAATGGTTTAAAGTAGTAAATATGATATTTAAATTTCCATGTGATGAATAATCAACGCCACCACTCCACCTACTAGTATAAACAACTTTTGTCATTGTCATTTTTTTGTTTTTAACTTCAACATTTTTATATTGTGCAAAATCCTTAAAATTATTTATAATTTGTTGAGTTGCTTTATCTTCAAAATTAAAACCGCCTAACTGATTGAAAATTTCATCTATAATAAAATCATTATTTATTTTTTTAGTATTTGCTTTATTTACTATTTTTTCACTGCTTATAGTTATATTATATTTTCTTTCAAAATACCCTTTTACTCCTGATATATAACGGCGATTTATATTGCTTAACTGTTTATCTATGTCATATTTATCAAAGCCATAACTTACGGCATGCGAATTTATATCATAAATTTCTTCTAATTCTTTGCAGTCAAACTCTTGTAACTCATCTATAACATTTAAAAAATTGTCATATGCTTCATATGCAGTTAAATAAATATATTCTTGTTTTTTACAGTATGCCAAATCCTCTTTACTTAACCTTTCTTTATTTTCAATTTTAATATTTTCAAACATATTTAATAATTCCATTTTTATTTACTCCTTTTATTTATATTTTTTAATTATGTGTCATATTATTTATAAAATTTGTCACATCATTAGATAAGTTTATAATCGCTGGAACATCAAAAGATATTTCATTAATTATTAACTTATTTTTGAATACTTCATAACTGTATTCTAAATCATTTAATACTATATTTACTAAATGTTTATCATTACGAATATATAATTTTTTAATTATTCTTTTAGCTTTTCTTATATTGTCTATATTCATTTTTACCCTTCTTATTATAAAAATACACTCACAATGTACATTTAGTTATTATTTCGCTTAGAAATTAACTATAATTATATTATACAATAGTATTTTTATAATGTCAATACTTTATTTTAAATTTTTATATATTTTTCTTTTGTGTTCTGTATGTTTATCTATGTTAAAATGATGTATATAATTTATTTTAGGTATCTAAAAATTTCTGTAATAATGCAATAGCATCATTAAAATTTATATCTATATCATAATTTATATCATTAGGAATATTATTCTTTATGATTCCTAATGGTTTAATTTTATACATTGGTATTCCTTCAGGCTTTTCTAAGGTATGAAAGCCAAAATTATTATAAGTGTAATAAAACGCTGGTATCATATCATTTTTAAAATGCTCTCTTACTATACTGTGCCAACCTTTAAGTTTTAATTTATTTTCTTGTATCAATTTGTTCATAACTTTTTCTTTTATGAAATATAACCCAGACTCTTCTATTTTATATTTATTAACAAGTTCATAATTCTTAAGTTTATAACTCTTATTTTTATTATCTCTTAATTTTTTAGCGTTTTTATTTAATAAGTATAATGCTCTGCATATATTTTCTGTTGTTAATTCAAATTTTTCTTCCTGTTCATATTCTTTTATACAAACATATCTTACAGTTTTATCATAAAAAATAATTTTTTTAACATCATTTTCTATATCTTCAATTTCTTCAATTTCTCCATTAAACCACAATTGATCATACTCATTTTTAGATAAAATTTCTATTTTTTCTATAGCCTCTCTTTCTGCAACGGTATCTATAATTTCTCTTTGTATAATATCTATAAGCTCTTTTTGTGTTTTCCCGAAACCTAAACGATATAAGGGACTATTTTTAGGAACATGAGTATTTATAATAGTCCAACGTACTACTTTATTGTTAGAATTAAATTCTGGCAGTATAACATATCTGACGCCTTTAAAT
>CAKSGI010000188.1 GCA_934454005.1 uncultured Eubacteriales bacterium
TTATTATTTAAATATAAATATGCTATGGGAAATAGCAATACCATTATATTTGCTACTTCATTTCCAGCATAAAAAAACCCTATATACCCCTTTAATGATTTCGGATATGTTGTGTAAACTGTGTTAAAAATTAATGGTATTAGTAATAAAAAAATATATATAATAAGCGTTTTCTTAATTATATTTAAAATTGATTCTTTGCTATAGTTGTTATCATCATAAATACATAATAGTCCCATAAATGAGATTGGGAAATAAATTAGTTTAAATATAAATGTAAGTTCTTTAATAATATATGGCCAATTTAAAATATCAGGTTTAAAAAAGAAATAACCTATCATGTATATAAATATTAAAAGTAATAAGCCAAGTGATGTTTTTTTATATTTTGATTTTGTTTTAAAAATATATAATACCATAATGAGAAGAAAAATGCTTTTTATTATGATACCTGGGGTTATACTTAAGCTCGTATTTCTTGTTAGCAAAGCTGTTATCATATCTAAAAATGGCAATAGCAAAAAAAATGTTTCTAATTTTCTTGAATGTTTCATAAAACCCTACTCCTTGCACTTATTATACAAAAAAAAAGGAATAAAATCTATTATTCCTAATATAAAATGTTGTCAATATAGAACTTTGAATATTTGCTTAGATTTGAGTTAACTTCATCATAGCCGTATTTTTCTATAAGAGTTTCTTCGTCAGAAAATAGATTTGTTCCCAATCCTAAACGGTCTCCTTCAATTTTGACACCAATACTTGCTAAAATTGTAGGGAAATAATCCATTTGATAGAATTCTCTATTTTTAGTATTTTTAGTCGTAACAGCACTGTTTAAAAATGCATTGTAAATACGACGATTACTTGCATCTACATTTTTGAAAAAGTCTCCGTTCATACTTAAGTGGTCGCCCATTATAACTAATGTGGTATTACTATAAAAATCTTGTTCTTTAATCCAATTTACAAAGTCCGCTATATGTTTATCAGAACAACTTATAGCATTTGCATATTTATCTTTATAACTATTTTTACAATCACTTGATGTGTATCCACTAGGAGCATGAGTATCTATAGTGATAATGTTATAGTAAAATGGCACGTTTGTTTTTGATAATTCTGATAAGTCTTTTTTTGCATATTCTAGTAAAGCTTTATCTTGTAATCCCCAAGAAGAAGAATTATTACTATCTAAATATCCAGAATTTTTTGCTATTTCTATATCGTATATTTCAAAATTTCCATGATTGGTAAAAAAGTCATTGATACCGCCAAAATCGGCTTCTGATCCCAATATAAGTTTTTCTTTGTATCCCGCTTTGTCTAGGATTTCCCCAAGTGTACTTATTTTTGGAAAGCTAAATGGATTTTCATTTGCAGCATCTCCTGAAAATGGTGTTTTAATTGGAATTCCAGCAATGGTATTAACGAGGCCCGCGGTTGTCCACCCAGTTCCATAAATCCAGTTTGGACCGCCTAATTTTTTATTATTTGAAAATGAGATATTATCATTTGCTATCATTGTTAAGTTTGGTATGTAATTAAATGCAAATAATCCGCCACTTTTTTCTCCTGAAAAACTTGATTCCATACTTTCCAAATATAAGACTATTAAATTTCTTTTTTCTTTTGGAAAAGTTAATGTTACGTCTGCTGGTGCAATATAATTTTCTTCTATAAAAGTTGATTCTTCTCTTTGGGCCGTAAAATATGATATGCAACCTATATGTTCAAGAAAGAAATATGTGCTTCCAAGTAATACAAAAAAAGAAGAAATTAAAACTGTGTTTCTTACCCATGTTTTTTCAAATAGTTTATTTATAATTTTTTTAAATATGAATAGTAATAAAACTATTAAACATGGTATTAATAGGCAATATTGGCAATAATCAAATATTATTCTTAAATCCGTTCCTTTTATTGGTGTATAGATATGATAAAGTATTTGTTCAAAAGTTGGATTGTCGAAATATTTCATTATCCATATGCCGGATAGTACTATAATTATTGATAATATATATAATATATATGATATGTATTTTTTTGTTTTCATTTTATATCTCCATTATTTTGCATATTTTATTGATGTAATTGTACAATATGTCTGCAATAAAAATTTATTTGTTTTGATAGTTTTAGATAATTGGTTTAGATTTTTTACATAGTCACAGTTTCGCCAATTTTTATCTAAGCTATTTAATATTTTAAATGCTTCATTAATAAACTTTATTCTTAGTTTAGCCGATTTAACATATCTTTGCTGCGTACAATAATCTAATAAAATCATGACAATTAAATTCGTTAAACTTATTTTATATTTTTTTTCATTAAGTTCATGCATGATGATTTTACAAATCTCTAATATATCAAAAATTCTTTCATCATGTGTGGTTGTTTCACTTCTTTCGTGAATAACATAATAAGTTAAATAGTCATTTATTTTTCCTATTTTATTTGCGTATTTGACTGCTTTAACAACAAAAGGTGCGTCTTCATATTTTAGATTTTCTTCAAAATAGATGCTATTTTTCTTTAGTAGCTCCAGTGAATATATTTTATTACATGGTCCTAAATTTATATTATTTATTAGGCTTGGCATTTCATCTAATGTTGTATCATTAAAATCATTAAATTTTATTTCTTGTAAATTCCCGCGATCTTCATAAAAATCACAAATTACTAAATCACATTTGTCATTAACTGCTTTATTATACATATATTCACAAAAATGAGGGTCTAGATAGTCATCAGAATCTACGAAAGCTATAAACATTCCTGTTGCTTCTTTTATTCCTCTATTTCTTGTTTTGCCAATACCCTCATTTTTCTTTAAAATATATTTTATTCTTTTATCTTCGTAATTTTTTATTAGTTTTTCCGAATCATCAGTTGAACCATCGTTTATTAAAATAATTTCAATATCTTTAAGAGTTTGATTTACTAGTGAATCTAAACATTTTTTTAAATATTTGCTTGAATTATATATCGGAACAATTAAACTTACTTTTGCCATTTTTACCTTCTTAAAATCTTTTTCACAATAATTTTGAATGTTTCTATTATGCCGTACTCTCTAATACAATATATTACTTTGCTTAAGTAATTGGTATGTTCAGTTGTTATTGGCTGCTTATTGTATTTTTTAGCATTAATTTCTTTGCATTTGTTTATGCAATATTGTGTTGTTTCTTTATAAGGTGAATATCTTAAATGAATAGCCATTTTATAATAATAATTATATATTGATCCTTCTAACTCTATTTTACGGCTATCTTTAACATCATCTATCATAAAACGCCATAGTTTTTCACCTTCGGTTATTGCTTTTGGATTGCTAACGGTATCCTGCAATGAGTGAACCCTTGTTTTTGACAAATAATCTTCAATTTGAATAAAATCATATTTTTTTAGAAATCTATGCCAGCAATCGTAATCCTGAGTGCATCGTAATGACTCGTCAAATTTTCCACACTCCAAAAATGCTTTTTTGGGTATTAACATTGTTATTCCATTAATACATCCTCTTAGAAGAATATATTCCTTTTTATTTTTATATATTTTCGGATTTATTTTAATTGCTGCTAGTTTTCGACCATTTTCGTTTATTAATAAATAGTTGCTAAAAAGAATGACGTCTTTATTATTTAAATGACTTAAGAAGTTTACTTGTTTCTCTATCTTATCATCGAAATATAAATCGTCGTGGCTTAACCAAGAAAAGTATTCTCCACTCATATTATCAATTGCAACATTTAAAGCAGATGCTACTCCACCATTTTCTTTTTTTATATATTTTATTTGTTCTTTATATTTTTTACATATTTCTTCAGTATTATCCTTAGAACCATCATCAACAACTAAAATCTCAATGTTTTTATATGTTTGTGAAAGAGCACTATTTATTGCTTCTTCAACATAGTTTTCTCCATTATATACTGGAATTACAATTGTTATACGTGGATTAAAATTCACATTTGTCATGGCTGGCTTTCTCAGAAACACGATATCTTCTTCATTAATTATAGTATTTTTAATCTGTTCAATAT
>CAKSGI010000189.1 GCA_934454005.1 uncultured Eubacteriales bacterium
TTGATAAATCTGTTGCTATTTTTATCATTTCTTCAAAGTTATCAGGTTTATTTAATTTTGTACGAATAGGTTCAATTTTTTCTCTCATATAAGGCATTATATTATAATCAAGATCCATAATGTTTTGTCTAACACCTGTATTAGTAAATCGTTCATTCATTACATACAGACAATATGGTTCTCCATTAAAACAGAAAAATTTGTAATCCATCAAGGATTCTTCTCCTCTGCCTGGCAAAATTATATCTTCTATTATAATCCTTGGTGGATATTTAGAATAAACCCATTCTCTTCCACCTTTCGATGATTTCTTTTTAAGCCATCGTTTTAGTTTATTTCTCAATTCTTCTAAATCAATTTTATTTTTATCATGGCATATTTCAATCCCAATTCCACTTGCACCATTGGTTAATTTTACAACAAAACTATCCGGTAATTTATCAAAATCTATGTCGTCTGGATTATCATAAACACCATAACATTTATTTAAAATATGTTTATACCCTTTATTCTTAATATATTCTCGCACTTCCCATTTATCAGCACACTTTGCCATTAATGGATTTTTATAATATAATTTATACCATTGCAATTTTTCTGTATATCTTGTAGGCCTTTTCAAATTTAATTTACGCCCTGTTTTCAGTCTATACTGTATTTTTATCATTATCTCATCAGGCATCCAGTCAAACGCCCTTAATATGTTTAATTTAATCCTTGTCTTTATACTATCTGCCATTGTTTCCTCCATATTGTTTTTGAAAAATTTATATATTAAAATATTCTATCTATAACCTAATTTTTTTTACTTCATTCAAATATTTTTCAAAAACTATTTTACGATCAAAGTTCTTCTCAACTTTTCTTCTTCCTTCCAATCCCATTTTTTTTCGTTTTTCTGGTTTCTTTTTTAAAAATAATTCAATCTTATCAATCAGATCCTGGCTATCCTTCTCCTTGACAACATAACCATTAATACCATCATCAATGACCTCCCGGCATCCCGCTCTGTTTGTCGTGATAATTGGACGTCCGCAAGCGCAACTTTCCAACAATACATTGGATAAGCCCTCTGGATAATATGTCGGATGAATCGTACAACTAGCTATCTTATACATAGAAACCATGTCATCCACCAATCCATGATAGATGATAATTCCTTGACTTTCGTAATCCTTTAATATATCTTCATATGCCTGCTCGCAAAATCCACAGACATGAAATCTTGTTTCGGGATGCTTACTTCTTATATACTTTGCAGCCTCCAGATACTGATCAATGCCTTTCTCTTTCATCACACGCGCGATAAACAAAAAGTAAATTGTGCCATTATCTGGGTACTCTAACACACGATATTGCTCCAGATTAACGCCCGATCCCGGAAGCAAATCATATGCTCCTTGAACAACACCTTTATCTATCATGAAATCTCTATTTTCAGTATTTTGGAAGAATACCTTTTGAGCTTTTTTTAACCCCTGTTTATAAAGTGTCAAAGTAATCTTTTGCATTAATCCGGCATTTTCAACAGCAGTACCAAGTCCTGTAATATTCACAACATACGGTATTCCAAGCTTTCCACATGCCATCCCGCCATATGCATTACACTTTATTGTGTATGTAAAGACAATATCAGGTTTCAGCTTTTTTAAAAGTTTTCTATAATATGATATTAATTTTAGTTCCTTAAATGGATTCGTCCCATGTCGATCCAATAACTCACAAGGTATAAATCTACATCCAAGCGAAACTAAATTTCTTATATATTTTCCTTCTGGAAGGTTAATATACACTTCATTTTCTTTCACTAAATCTTCTATAAGTTCTCTTCTGAACTTATATAGTCCCACATCATTGTTCGCAAGAATCAATATCCGCATAATATCTCCTTAGAATTGCACATTTCTTGCAGGTACGCCAACATAAGTTCCTACTTCATCTATATCCTTTATAACCACTGCTCCTGCTCCTATCATACAATCTCCGCATATCCTAACATTGTTACTTACAACTGCTCCTGCTCCTATCCATGTGCCTTTTTCGATCACACAAGTTCCAGCCACATGTGTACCTACAGATACATGTACATAATCACCGATCTTACAATCATGATCGATAGACGCACATGTATTAACTATGCATCCTTTCCCTATAACAACATCTGAATTAATCACCGTTCCTGCCATCACGACACTTCCCTGTCCGATTTCAACCCGCCTGCTTATCACTGCATCTGGATGAATCAATGTAATCGTCTCTATCTGGTTCTGTATTCGCTCTCGAATTTTCGCATTCCCAATTGCGACGATCTTATCACCATCCATATCGGGAGCCTGTGCGGTTTTTCCTATGACCGGAAATCCAGCACATTCAGTAATCCGTTCATTATCATCAAGGAATACAATATCTTCATACCCATTTTTGAACGCGATATCCGCAATCACTTTTCCATGACCACTTGCGCCAATTATAATCAATCTATTCAAGCTGGTTTCCTCCAACTAGCCTTTACACCTTCCGGTGTACCCATAAACTCTTCCATTGTTGCTGCTGTCTCAGAACTAATTCCTTCATGCGACAATATGGTTTTAACCGTATCTAATATGATTTTCATATCTCCCTTAAAGGTGATATGTTTCGTGTACCATACATCCATTGCAAATTTATCTTCCCATGACACAGCATTTCTGCCATGTGCTTGTGCATACCCTGTAAGTCCCGGCCGCACATCATGCCTGTGACGCTGTTCTGCATTATAACGTTTCAGATACCGAACAAGTAATGGTCTCGGCCCTACAATTGCCATATCTCCCTTTAAGATATTCAACAGCTCCGGTAACTCATCTAGCGATGTACTTCGAAGAAACTTTCCATACTTATTCAGCCTTACTTCATCCGGTAACAGATTTCCACTATTATCCTTGCGATTATCCATCGTCCGGAATTTAATCAGCCTAAATATCTTTTCATTCTTACCTGGTCGTTGCTGGGTGAAGAACGGATTCCCTTTCATACATATTGCACCTAATACAATCAGGATTAAGAATATCGGAGATAATATAACCAAACCTATTAAACTTAAAGTAAAATCTATTACTCTCTTAAAGCATTTCGCATACATTCGTTATTTCATCCTCTTACCCAAAACACTTCTTCACAATCTCTATCACAACATCCTGCTCTTCCGCCGTCATGTTAATATCACTCGGCAGGCACAAGCCCCTCTCGAAGATATCCATACCCACATCAGCGACACCACCTGCGATATATGCATTACTTCCTGCTCTTCCATTTCCATCCTTTGTGATGAATGGATTGAGTCTGTAGATTGGCTGCATATGCATCGGTTTCCAGATAGGGCGACCTTCTGCATTGTATTTAGCAAGCGTCTCAAGGATCTCCGTCGGACAGCTCTTTCCGGATTCTGGCTTGTACATAGCGTCCTTATCGCCTCGCACCTGCTTGCACATTGCATCCTTGTCGATAATCAGACAGCTAAGCCAGAAGTTTGGTTCCATCTGACTCTCGATATATGGATTCATCTGCACCGGAAGATTTTTGAATCCTTCTTTATAACGCTCATAGATCGCTTTTTTTCTGGAGATATGTTCTTCCAGATGTTCATACTGACCTCTGACAATACCTGCAATAATATTGCTCATGCGGTAGTTGTATCCGAGTTCCTCGTGTTGATACCAAGGTGCCGCTTCTCTTGCCTGCGTCGACCATTTCCGCACTTTGTCCGCTGTTTCCTTGCTGTCAGTCAGAAGTGCTCCACCACTACTGCCTGTGATAATCTTATTTCCATTGAAGCTTACAATCGCATGTTTGCCATACGTTCCGGTCTTCTTACCCTTGTATGTGGCACCCATAGACTCCGCCGCATCTTCAATCAGGATAGCTCCGTGTGCATCGCAGATTGCCTTGATTTCATCGAGCTTCGCCGGTGTTCCATATAGGTTTACAAGCACAACAAGCTTCACTACCGGGTAGATCTCAAATGCTTTCTTCAGTGCCTCCGGATCCATGTTCCATGTCTCA
>CAKSGI010000190.1 GCA_934454005.1 uncultured Eubacteriales bacterium
ATACGATTCCATTTAATCTCACCCAATTTTCAGCCAAAACAGCTCCTATTCCTCCTGATGCACTATCTCGCATGAAATTATATTCTTTTCGCCATCCAGCATATAATTTTTTAGTCTCACTTAACACTGGATTTAAATTTGACGGACATAATCGTACACATTTTTTACATTCCACACATTTCTGTTCATTAATTTCTGGATGTATCTCTCCATATATATTTTCTTTCATTTTAATGCTGTCTGTAGGACATAAATTTACACATGCCCCACATCCCGTACATTTATTTTCATCACAAATAAGCATAAACTACTTCCTTTTCTATATAAATTTCCTTAAAAACTCTTCTGAAATTAATCTTTTTTCTCTAAGAATAGTCTCTGACTTCTCATAGTCAATATTTTGTTGTCTCACAAATCTGCTTTCATCTTCAATCCATCTCTCAGAAAGTAAATACATTCCCAATATTTGATGCAACCTACTATTTTGTGATGTAGACGAGTTTTCCAAAAAGCGTTTTAATACATAAAATTCCCTATGATACAATATAGAAAAAACACTAGCATGAAACGAATCAGTAACTACAATAGATGCATTTTTTATAAGCCAAATAAATTCATTTGGGCCTACTCCTTCAATTGTTTTGCAACCATCTAAACTTGCATTTTTATTTATAGGAATAACTAGACATTGCATGTTA
Organism: uncultured Eubacteriales bacterium; assembly: GCA_934454005.1. The sequence goes on from CAKSGI010000190.1 coordinate 699, forward strand.
GTTTCATTGATTATCTGCTTAACATAATTACCATAATCACATCTATCTCCTACAAAATAACATAATATATAATCTTCTTTTGTATTCCACTCATTTTGAATCACTGCTCTATCAGATAATTCATCCCACTCTGTATATGTTAATAGCATTGTTGGATCCAAAACCACCTGAACAGGTACTGGACTTATATCTTTTAGTAATTCTGCTGCCTTTTCTTCTCTAACACTTACTGCACAATAACTTTTCAACAGCTTCTTGTATTTATGTTGAATCTTTACAGATAGATTATTGACACCTATACTTGGAGCATATGCTATTTTTTTTATTTCTCCAGATGTGACAAAATCTAACATCATTGCCCCTTGAAAATAATTAGGGTTCCAAACTTGATCACTTCCTGTAATAAATGCAGCATATTCTTTTTTTACTCTTTCCCATTCTGATTTTCCATATGAATTGAATTTAGGAATTTCATCTACAAATTCTTTAAACAATTCTATTTTTTTATCGTCTTCTGTATTTGGGTTAGAATTTTTTTTTAAAATAATATTATTTAATTTACATCTTATTCGATCCAATACTATAGAAGGATGAAAAAAATAATTAACATTCTTTTTTATATCACCTTTGATTGTCGCTGTATACCCCATCAAATTAAGTTTCTTTACTAATGCATATGCCTGTAAATTTGTCCCATAATTTGTTCCGCCATACCAAGTAACAACACATACTTTTTTTCCCATAATTAACTCCATTCATAAATAAGACATTAATAAATCAATGTCTAACTATTTATTGCACAACTTGTCATTCCTTTATGATAACCTACCTCAAAAATTGCCCATAGTATCGGACATAACATACATGTCGTATTCCAATAACAAATTAATGAAATTGATGTCAAAAATAAATAAACTAAAAATCCTAAAAGCTGTGTTCCCTTTGTATATTGCTTAATTTTGAAAAGTTTTACAACAATATAAGTAAATCGTAATAACATCATTCCATATATTATAAATGCCCAAATTCCTATTTGCCCTACTATTCCTACAAAACCATCATCATTAAAATAAAAAATTCCAGATTGTGTAATTGCGTTATCTCCCGTGGTCTGGAAGCCCAATCCAAACAATGGATTTCTTTTGAATGCCTCCCAAAACACAGCCATTCCTCTTAGTCTAATTAAACCTGTAGCTCCTTTTTCATATGATTCACTACTGTCTAATACTGAACTCAAAAATCCCCCTATTACATTCGTTTTTAGTAAAATAATAATTCCAATAATTACAAGACAAAATGTTATACAGAATTTTTTTGAGTTTCTATTGTAGCATAAAATTAAAACAGCAATAGCTCCAAAAATTGCAATAAAATATCCTCTTGTTTGCTCAATAACCACCATTACAAAAAGTCCGTAAAGAAACATCAATAGATTATATTTTCTCTTTTTTCCAGCTTCTTTTCCATGATTATAAAATTGATCAAAATTATATAAAATAGCTATATGTGCAATAGCCTTCATTTCCAATCTGATGCTACCATCTCTTATGCTATTTCCTAAAAGCTCACCCGATTTTAAAGCAGGAGCTAATAAAATCCCTCCATTTTGATATGCCAAATATTGTACTAAAAACCATGTATACCATATGAACATTAAAATATTTATAAATTTCCAGAAATTCTCTTCGTCTTTTTCTATTATCAAAATCATTGGAAACGCCATAAAGAATATGGCATAATAACAAGCATTATGCATAAAAGCATTTATATTTACTTTATTAATTAATACATCATATATATAATGTATTAAAAGCATACAACTTAATAGAAGTGCATAAACTTTAGGCCATTTAAATAAATCCATATACATTTTATTTCTTTTTAATACAAAAATCATAAGAGATATTGCTATAGCAGATAGCACCATAACAGAGTATCTTTTACCACCTGGATTGAAATTAAATACAGATAATAGTATTGTATCCCATGTAATAAAAAAATATATTATTAATTTATATAGTTGTGATGTCTTTATTTTCATTTGCACACCCTACTTCTTTTTATTTATTATTTGTTTGTTATTAACTTATTTCCACTTTTCCAATTATACCCTTATGAAAATCTCTCCAAGCTTTATATAAAACTCTTAACGAATAATGCTCATATTTCATTTCTTTTATTGTTCGATATATTCTTCGTGCGTATCCATATAATGGTTTATTGCAATATTTTTTAATTATATAACAATTATTTCTAAACATATAATATTGTTGCATATTACTTTGTTTTCCTGTTGATGCACTTACTTTATGATATATTAATGCTTTTCCCACATAAATTATTTTGAATCCTGCATTCAGTACTCTACAACAATAATCTGTATCTTCTGCATACAAAAAATAACTTTCTTCTAAATAACCAACAGTATTTATAACCTGTTTAGATATAAGCATAGTACATCCAGTAGCAAAAGACACCTCACAGGTATTTTCATACTGAACTCCATCATCTATTTTCCCCAATTCAGGTTGATCTGCTATTCCTGTATTAAAATTAAATTTTCCACCTGCTGCCCATATAGTTTTCGGTTCCGAAAAATAGTATATTTTACCTGTAATAATCCCTGCTTTACTATCAAAATCAAATCCCTTTTTCAAGTTTGAAATGGTATCCTTAGTTATTACAGTATCATTGTTTAATAATAAATAATATTCCGGATCATATTTTTCTTGAGCATATTTAATCCCTAAATTATTTCCTCCTGAAAACCCCAAATTTTCTTCAGAAATTATTACATCAGCTGCATTATTTATGTAATTATCATTAAGTATCTTATTTATATCCTTTGAACCATTGTCTACCAAAATAATTTTATAGTTATCATAATCACTATTTTCTATACTCTTTATACACTCTACTGTATCATCATATCCATTGTAATTCACTAAAATAATACAGATATTTTCATTATTCTTCATTCTTCACATCCTTTGCCGCAGATGCCAAGTCATATATTTTTTTGCTATATTTTTCAAATGATTTTTCAAGATTGTAATTATCGTTTATCATTTTCACAGCATTTTGAGCTATAATTTCAGCATCTATTTCCTTTTCGTATATCTTTCTAATTATTGTTTCATATTCCTTTGGTGTTTCACAATAGAAATAATGAATTCCGTTTTCTGCATCAATACCTTCAATACCTATTTGATTAGTTATTACCGGTACTCCCATTGCCATTGCTTCTAAAATTTTCACTTTAATTCCCGCTCCTCCCTGTAAAGGAGCAGCTAAACACATTGCCTTTGAGAAATACGGTTCAACACTATC
>CAKSGI010000191.1 GCA_934454005.1 uncultured Eubacteriales bacterium
GCGGTAGTGCGGGCATTGCAAGTATTGAAACGAACAGAAAATTTATAGGAGTTGAGATTGATAAAAACTTTTTCAAGACTGCTGAAAATAAAATAAATAATATATATGTTTTTAACAAATGAAGAAATTGTATAAAAATCCTTGTAAAATGACAATTTTATTAAAAATAAAAGCACGTTTTTACGTGTTTTTTGTATGTAAATTTTTTAAATAAATATATTGAAAAATAAAAAAATATATGATATAATAAATATGAATTTATTTAAGATTTAATACAAAGTACCAAAATAGTTTACAAGAAGGAGTTGATTTGAAATTGAATATTGTTATAAAAAATAATATTAAAGAATTTTTAGAAGAACATGGAATAAGGCAAACAGATCTTGCTAAAAACTCTGGAATAAGCAGGCAGGCGTTAAATAATATATGCAGTAACAGGTCGTTGCCATCTTTAGAAACTGCCTTTTTAATATCCAGAGCATTAAATACACCGCTTGAAAATATTTTTTATGCAGAAGAAATATAAAAATTTATAATATATGTATTGACAAAGAGAAAACATTATTGTAAAATAAAAACATAGATTATAAAAGTTTGCATTTCAATTTTGTCTAGATAAAAACAAAAATCAAGAAATTTAATTTTTTTAATATTTTAAAAATTATATAATAGCGTATAATTACGCAAAACAAAAATTTTAGAATACTTATTATGAAATTGTATAATTAAAAAGATATTAAACTATGAATCAGTATATAGCGTCTAGTAATAGGCGCTTTTATTTTCATTCTTATAAATATTTTCAAAAATATTTATTAAAATTTAAAATAAAATTATTGACATTATAATTCAAACATGATAAAATAGTAAATGTAGTAAGGAACTACAAAAAATTTTGAAAAGAAGTAAACTAATTGTTTACAAAGTTGAAAGGGGTTTTTTAAATGAGTAAAGAAACAATGTTGAGCCAAATTGAAATTAAATTAGAGTTATACAAAGGGGCATTAAAAGAAAAATTAGAAATCTTACAAAATGATGTAAATATTGCTTTAAAACAGCTTGATAATATGCCTAATTTTACACCTAATTCATTAGGTATTGTACAAATGATAGGACAACAAATAGATGTCTTATGCGGAAAAATTCATACATTAGAAGAAATGAAGGATTTATTAGAAAATACAGAAGAATAAAACTATAACAGGCTTTTGGAGTGCCTTTAAACCACAATTCCTTTTATAATAAATTGTTTGGAAGACAGGAGTGATATTAAATGCCAGAGATAAGTTTATTTTTTGGAATAAGAGTAACTATAAATTATAACGATCATGTACCCCCACATTTTCATGCTGAGTATTGTGAAAACCATGTAATTATAGATATAATAAATTGCAAAGTACTTAAAGGATATTTTCCTAAAAGGCAATTAAAATTAGTTTTAGCATGGACAGAAATACACAAAGATGAATTAATACAAAACTGGGAATTAGCAAGAAACCATCAAGCGTTATATAGAATAGCACCTTTAAATTAGGAGGAAATATTATGAAAGATTATCTACCAGAAGTTTTACAAGTAATACCAGATAATAATTATAGAGTATATTTATATTTTGACGACGGTTCTATAAAACTTTATGATGCAAGTAACTTAGTAACACAAGGATTATTTACGCCATTACAAAATATAAATACTTTTAAAAATTGTTGCACTGTTTTAAATGGGACTTTAGCATGGGACTTAGAAGGAAATTATGACGAAGAAAAATGTTTAGATGTTGATCCATTTGTTTTATATCACAATTGTGCTGAAGTAGATGAGCCTAAACATTTATTTGCATCAGGAACTATATTTTAAGTAAAATAGTTTAAAATATAAAGTTATATGTTATAATTAAATCTAAAAAAATTAATGATCTATACAAATCATTGTCTTATAAAAGTTTAAAATAATTATTGAAATAATATAATTGATATGCTATAATGATATATAACAGGTTGATTAATTATAAACTTAATGGTATACTTTATCTAAAGTGATATGCACTAAATAGTGTATATAATATATATCGGCAGATATATAAGCATGAGTGGAAGTTTAGAGAAATCTATCTTCAGACCTCGTATTTGCAATTACGAGGGTTATTAAATATTAATAGTTTTAACTATTAAACGTATAAATTATAAGGCTAAGTAGAAATTACTTAGCCTTATTTGTAATATAGCTATAAATCCTTGTTTTTGTTAAAGACATCTACAATTAATTTTATAGATGTCTTTTTTTATTTTATTTAAATATAAAAATTTAAAATATTATTTACTTTAAAACTTTTTTATGGTAAAATAATACATATAGAATAGATTTTGAAAAAAAGGGGGATTAAGGGGTTTATGTGCAAAAAATTTATTAAATATAGAGTAGAAGTTATTTATAGAAATGGGGAAACTGAAAGATTTAATTTAAAAGGATATAATGAGTATTCTTACAAATCCATGATGCAGTTATATAACTTTGTCAAGAGAAAATTTTTAAATGAAGAATGTAAGATTAATTTTATAGGAATAATGTCTAATGGTGAAGAAAAAGTTATGTTTTTAAAAGAAAATAAGCAAAAAAAACCAGAATTTCAACTGCAAGCTGAGAAATATACTAATACAACAATGGTTGAATTAATGGAGAGATTGCAAGAAACATTAGAGCTAATAGAAAAACGTGGAAAATGGCTAAGTGATGAGATTAAAGTTTTAGATAAAATGCAGGATATAGAACTCCATAAAATAGAAAGTTATTCTAATGATTTAGGAGAAACAGTAATAAAAGACGTCTTTGATGAAATAAAAAGAATAAGAAAAAATAAAAGATTTTTAAAAGAAGATAAAAGATGTTATGAGGAATATACTAAAGCAATCGAGATGTTAGATAAAAATAAATTAAAAAACATCGAAATTTACAGAAAAGAACAAGATCAAAAAGAATATAAATATCCAGATGAAAGACTTTTAAAAGATAAGAAGATATTTACGAAAAATTATTATAACAATGAAACCGACAGAGAAATTTTAAAAAAATCTTTATCTAAGAAATATGATGTAGTTATTGTAAGAGATAATTTAAGAGTAATAATAGCTTATAATAAAGCTAGATGTTAGATTATACATAAATCTAACAAATGATAAAATACTTATTTTAACAGAATTTAAAATTAATTTAAGGAGTTGTTTGAGTGCAACTCTTTATTTTTTTGATAAATTTATTTCTAAATTTTATAAATTATGTATACTTTTATCCATATTAGTAATATAATATAAATAAAAGTATGATTTAAGGGGGGTAAATAAAATGAAGATTTATGAAATAATAAAAATATTAAAAAATCGAAAAGAAAGAATTACAGGAAATAATAAGATTACATCTTTTATAGGAGTGTTTTCTATATTAAGCTTTATAGGTTTTTTAGGGGCTGTAACCACTGTCTCTAATAAAACAAATATTATAAACGAAATGTCAGCAGAAATTAAAAAACTAACGGAAGATATGGAATATTATCAAAAAAATTCTTATGAATATCAATCGAAATTTGTGGAATATCAATCAAAATATTATAGCTTATTAAAAGAAAATAATCCTGTTCAAGATGCCGAAGAAGAATCTAAGACAGAAGAAACTCAAGAATCTGCGAGTCAAATGGTTAATACTAAACCTGATGAACCAGCAAAAGAAGAAAGTACTTCAGATGTTATAAAAAAAGATCTAACATATGATGATATAGCAAGCAATCCAGCGACATATAAAGGAAAAGGTATAAACTTAACTGGGACAGTAAAACAAATACATGAGGAAGGATATGATCTAGTTATAAGACTACAAATGACGAATGATATTAATAGTGTTCTTATTGCAAGAATAGACTTAGATGAGGCTGGTGGGTTTAAAACAGGTGATACAGTGGAAATATCAGGTGTATTTTTAGGCAATCAAAATTACAACAGCTTATCTGGAACTAGAAGTGTTC
>CAKSGI010000192.1 GCA_934454005.1 uncultured Eubacteriales bacterium
ATGAAAACGGAACTGGACGCCCTCGCCGGAAAGAAGGATACTTTGCTTGCCGAATACCGCGCCGCCCGCAGCCAAGCACAGGAGTATGAGACCATTAGAAAAAATGTGGATGCCCTGCTGTCAGTACCTGATGCAGAAATCAAAAGAATTCATCTTGAAATATGATTATTTTCAATTCTGTTGTTGTAATTGTTAACAGGATTGTATATAATAATATCAATATCATTATTGCAGTTGGCAACTTGGGGGATGCAATCATGTCTGATATAAATGTTTTACTAGAAAAGGCTGTAAATGAAACGGCAGAACTAAGCGATGGAGAAGTTTTTTTGCTCCGCGATCTTTTTAAGGGGTATGAGTGGAATCGTATATCGAGAAGTAACCGGTTACTATTGGGTACCTTGTTCTTGAACAAAATAAGTAGCGAGAATCTTGAAATTACAGCAAGTGCAAAAACATCATCTGGGCAACAAAAATACCAGATTGTTAGGAGGAACAACCATGCCTAACTATCTGGACATTTTTGCTGGAGCTGGTGGGCTATCGGAAGGATTTATACGAGCCGGCTATGAGCCTATAGCACACATTGAAATGGATAAGGCGGCTTGCTATACATTAAAAACAAGATTGGCGTATAAATGGTTATCAGAACACCAAAAATCCGCAACATACATGCGATATTTGAAGAGAGAAATAACTCGCAAAGAATTATATGCTACCGTTCCCGAAGAACTGCTAAAAAGCGTATTAAACTATGAGATTTCCAAAGATAATTTGAAAGAGATTTTCCAAAAGGTCGATCGACTCCTTAACGGGGAAGCCTTAGACTTAATCGTGGGCGGTCCTCCTTGCCAAGCATACTCTTTGGTCGGGCGAGCTCGTGATGAAAACGGAATGGTCGGAGATTCAAGAAACTATTTATATATTTTGTACGCAGAGTTTTTGCGAAAATATCATCCTAGGTATTTCGTGTTCGAGAATGTTACCGGCCTTCTTTCTGCAAAAGATACTGACGGTGAGCTTTACTTTGATAAGATGCGTCGGTTGTTTAGAGAATGTGGTTACTCTATTGAATATAGACAGTTAAACGCTAAGGATTATGGAGTTCTTCAAAACAGATCAAGAATTATACTAATCGGAAAATATGGTCAGCATGAAGGTTTCTATCCCAATATACCTAAAGTTAAGAACAACTACACAGTAGAAGAAGTTTTTAAAGACTTACCTAAAATCAAAGCAGGCAAGGGAACATATGGTTTAGTGCCGACACTGCACTATAATGGTAAATACTTGTTTGATGCAAAGATCAAAGAACAGGATTTAGCGTCAGTTACTTTACATTGTGCACGCCCACATACAGCTCAGGATTTAAAAATTTATAAAAAAGTTGTTCAGCTGTGGAACAAAGAAAAAAAGCGACTCAGTTACACCGATTTGCCTAAGAAGCTGCAATCCCAAAAAAATTTAGATTCATTCTTGGATCGCTTCAAGGTGGTTGCTTCAGATTTGCCTTATTCTCAGACTGTTGTTGCTCACATCGCCAAAGATGGCCATTATTTTATTCATCCTGACATTAAGCAAAACCGCTCTCTTACTCCTAGAGAAGTTGCAAGATTACAAACTTTTCCTGACAACTACTACTTTGAGTCTGCATCCGGGCGTCCTTCACGAACCACCGCGTTTAAACAAATTGGAAATGCAGTACCTGTTCTTTTGGCTGAAAAAATCGCTACCACTTTATTGGAGGTCTGGTAATGGAATCTCAGAAAAAAACAAACATTACTGAAATCGAAAAGCGCCTTGAAGAACTACGGGCTGAAAAAGAGGAATTGCTGCAAGCTGCTTCTGAAATTGAAGGAACTTATCTGAGTGCCTATGAGATTCGCCCTGCTGGTCGGCATGTTCTCACGATTGGTGAAGACCTTATTCAAGATCAATATGCTGCCATTGTTGAGCTTGTTAAGAATTGTTATGATGCCGACTCTCCGGATGCAGTGATTGTTTTTCGCGGTATTCCAGAAGAGGATTGCCTAGAAATACGGGTTGAAGATCACGGCCATGGTATGTCTACAAAAGATATTATCAATAAATGGCTTGTTCCTTCAACGGCTTATAAGCTGGACTCACGCAAAAGTCCTCTTGGCCGCACTATGCAAGGACGTAAAGGCATCGGTCGATATGCGGCGAGCATCTTAGGTGACGATTTAAAGCTGCAAACGGTAGATGCATCCGGTATTGAAACCATCCTGTACCTCCAGTGGAATCAGCTAGCACAACATCAATATTTAGATCAAATTCAAGTTCCTATCGAGACGAAGCAAACCGACAAGAAACCGGGAACTATATTGACTATGCATTCTCGGTTGAGTGAAAACGACTATTGGACGGAGAAGGCTTTTAGGAAACTACGATTTGAATTAAAAAAACTAATTCCTCCCAAGGCAGACGGCACATTTGATACTAGTTTTGAAATTACTCTCATATTTGATAACTTCTATTTAAACGAAGATGATAATGGGAGCGAAACGATAAGGCCTTATCCCATTTTGGATTTTTATGATTATCGCATCAGCGGAGATATTTCTGCTGATGGCACTGGTACACTGACATACGAAAACCAAAAAATTAAAAATGGTGCTGACGAGCACATCTCGATTAATTACGGTGTTACGGGTTGCGGCGCGCTTACGATTGACATCCGCGTTTATGATCGTGATAAAGACGCAATTGATCAGTTAATTTCAAGAGGGCTCCAAGATGAAAGTGGAGATTATGTAACAAAGCAGCAAGCGCGTCAATTGCTTAATGATGTGAACGGTATTGGTGTATACAGAAATGGTTTTAGAATTCGTCCATTAGGAGACGCAGATTTTGACTGGCTTAAGCTAAATGAGCAGCGTGTTCAAAATCCATCCATGAAAATTGGTAGCAATCAAGTAGTTGGTTATGTACACGTTGAATCCGAAGAGGTCTCTGGTCTTGAAGAAAAAAGTGCACGAGATGGCTTGAAAAATAATACTGCATATGAAGCATTGAAAAAAATAACTTGTGCAGTCATTTTGGAACTTGAAAAGAGACGCTTTATATTCAGAAGAAAGTTAGGATTATCGAATCCTGCCAAAAAGCTGGAGCGACAATTAGAGGGGTTATATGATTATGCTCCTTTGAAAAAATCTGTGTCGGCAACGCTTGAAAAAGCGGGAATGCCCGTTCCTGTTATTGAAGAGATCACAGATATTATTTCCAAAGAAGAAAACAAGAAGAATGAGGCTATTGAAGAAATCAAGCGTGCAGTTGCAGTCTATCAAGGCCAAGCGACTCTTGGTAAAATTATAAACATAATCCTACATGAAGGACGTCGCCCGCTTAATTACTTCAAGAATCAAATTCCAAATCTTCGTTTCTATGGAGAGCAATTTACGCAGAAGAAAGATGAAAATTCTTATAGTGAGATTGTCCGCCTTACCAATGGTATATCAGACAATGCTGGGATTTTTGTAAATTTGTTTGGACGATTGGATCCTCTTTCCGCAAAGCGTCGCGAGACCAAAACCGAGTTTTCGCTGTATGACGCTTTGTGCGGTGCTGTGGCCGTATTTGACAAAGAGTGCCAAGATAAAGGAATTCAAATTTATCTTGATTGTCCCAGCGATATCAAATTTATCGGGTGGAAACAAGATATCTACACCATCATGGTAAATCTACTTGACAATAGTCTATTTTGGATTGTTGAAAAAGAGTGTGTTGAACGCAGGATAAACATTGTAGTAAGCAAAGCAAAAGCAGGTTTTACTCTCGACTATACCGATTCAGGTCCTGGCATCAGTGATGAACTTCTGGAAAGTGGAGTAATTTTCGATCCAGAGTTTACGACTAAGCCTCATGGAACTGGGTTGGGTCTGTCGATTGCAGGGGAAGCCGCAACAAGAAACAGTCTGACACTTACTGCCGTACAAAGAGATAACGGCGCCCATTTTATTTTGAGCACCGACGAATGAGGTCATAAGG
>CAKSGI010000193.1 GCA_934454005.1 uncultured Eubacteriales bacterium
GATAGTTTTATGTATTCAGCACTTGATGTGACACGATACATTATATGGTATTGTCAAGAAAAATCATATGCTATTAGCAATCTTAAATTGCAGAAAATATTGTATTTTGTACAAGCACAGTTTTTGGTTTTTGGTAAAGATAATAAGCCGTGCTTTTCTGAAAAAATTGAGGCGTGGCAATATGGACCGGTGGTTCCTGAGGTATATAGAGAATATAAGATTTTTGGTAGTGCACATATTCCGTGTGGAGATATGATGGATGATTTTGATATTGATGAACCAGATAAGGAAATGATTAACGGTATAGTTGATCGGTGCAATAAATACGCAGCCGCACGACTGATTGACATTAGTTGTAAACAGGCTCCGTGGAAAGATGCTTATGAGAGTAGAAAGACTGTTATTGATATAGATGAAATTCGAAAATATTTTTTGAGAAAGAGACTGATATAGATGAATGTAGAATTGACAAAGCTTGAATTGAAAATTGTTTTAGGAGCACTTTCCGAAATGCAAGATGCAATGGACATGCATCTGAGCGTGCTGCTTAGATGGTGCGATAGTAAGACGGACGAGCCATATTTGCTGGCAGAAGAAACAAAACGTTTGTACAAAACTGTTTTTGAGCGTTTGTGCAATGATTATGGTGATAAGGTTGGTTTGAGATGATTATCAGAAACAGAAATTCTTTTTGCACAAAATAAGGAGACGATCTTATGTATTCGGCACTTGATGTAGCACGCTACATTATATGGTATTGCGAAAGGGAAAAATATATTGTAAGTAACTTGAAATTACAAAAGATTTTGTATTTTATACAGGCTAAATTTTTGGTTGAAAAGAATACTCCATGTTTTTCTGAAAAGATTGAAGCTTGGACTTTCGGCCCTGTAATTCCTGAGGTGCATAAACAATATAAAATATTTGGAAATGCGCATATCCCTTGCGTAAATGTGCAAGATGATTTTAAAATTTCTGAACAAGACAAGGCGTTAATAGATAATATGGTTGATGAGTGTTCTAAGTTTACAGCTTCACAGTTAGTAGAGATTACGCATAGACAGACACCTTGGAAAAAAGCGTATAAATCTTATCAGAATAATGAGATTACACAATTGTCTATTGAGGAATTCTTTTCGTAGAAGAAAGAGAATTATTGTCAGAATCAGCGTTGTATAGAACTTTATACGTTCATTTACTAAAAAGAATGGTGAAAATTAGAATGACAGTAAAAGAAGTTATCCGTACACTCCCTGTTAAAAAAATTATTATTGCAGACGATTATGGAGAAGATTTGTTTTATGGAACACACGAAAAGTGGATGGAAGACTGCACAAAAAATAGATTACTTTCAGAAATGGAAGTGATAGAATACTACGACCACAACTGTGTAGTATTCTTAATAGTAAGGAAAAGAGTATGGTAAATAATAATTTCTGTATTGGCAAAGTAAAAGCAGCCTGCCAATGGTTACAATCATGGTATCGTAGGTCTCATTATTGCGCTATTTGCGGACACAAATTCTATCCATTCGATTTGTGTATCTCTAACACTCGGACTGGAAATAGAATGCACTTTGCGTGCTATACAAATCATCGACACTGGATAGATGATGCTGATTCATACATTTGTCCTGAATGTGGATTTATAACAAACAATCCCAATAAATATTACAAATGTATTTGCCCTCGCTGCGGGTTTCAAGATAAGAAGGACGTGTAATAGTGAACGAAATACAACTCGATAAGACAGAAACAGAGAAGTTTCTTGAAGCAATAGAACGATCTGGTGTTTTGTACTGGTTAGAAGATCTAAAAGAAGACCTTATGCAAAGTGTGGATGGCACTGACTTTTCTATGCCGGAAGTCAATAGTGTTTATGATTTGGATGGCATGTATTCAGACCAGACCATAGAAAGAAAAGCTCATCAGATTTATGCTATAGATTACGCTGCACGTCTTTGTAAGGGAGAGAAACTATAATGATCTACTATGCTACTTGTCCGTTCTGCAAAAATATATTTTCATTCGATGGAGCCAAAACCCCACACGAACTTGTGCGAATTATTTATCATAGTGACGGTAGAAAATCTTATGTGTATAATACTCCGTGTCCGCATTGTGGAGTTAAAGTCATTGTATCATAATAAAGACAGATGAAAGGGATTGAAACCAAATGATAAATCTTTTAGTTTCTATATTGGGATTTTGTATGGGATTTTTTCTGTGCGATCTAATACATAAACGAAAATAAAGGCTGCGTCTAAAGCGCACAGAAAGTATTAAAGAGGAGAATTTTATTATGAGTATTTATATCACAGGAGATCTGCATGGAGAGATCGACATCAAAAAACTTTCTTTTAAAAATTGGACAGAATCAAGAGATTTGACGAGAGAAGATGTGCTGATTATCACAGGAGATTTTGGACTTCCGTTCTGGCCGACAGAAACCATTCCTATAAACAATAATATGAAGCAGTACGAAAAAGACAGTAACAAAATATATCATTACTGGATTCAGTGGTTATCTAAAAGACCGTATACTATTTGCTTTGTAGACGGGAATCACGAATGTTTTCCGTATTGGAATAAGCAACCAGAAAGTATTTTGTTTGGTGGTAGAGTACAACAACACCCAGACGCAGCTAACGTATATCATCTGTGTCGTGGAGAATACTATACGATTCAAGATAAAACGTTCTGGGTAATGGGCGGTGCAAACTCTTTTGATAAAGAATGGAGAACAGAAGGTTTAAATTGGTGGAGAGAAGAACATGGGTTAAATACGTTAGCAGCGCACGGCAATAAAGTAGACTATATCGTTACGCATACAATGCCGCAAAAACTCATAGAATCTGTTTTAGGTGTAGGCTATGAATCTGAGCCGACACAATCCTATCTGGATACAGTGTACGATAGAGCGCAATTCAAAGAATGGTTCTGTGGACATTTTCACAGAGATTTGACAGATATTGATTATAACATTCATGTGTTATACAACACTATCACAAAGGTAGAAACTAATTGTTGAAGGAGTATTTCGATAGGTGGTATGAATTAAAAACATATTCTATAAAACTACGATTTTATTGAGGTGTTAAATTATGAGTATGAAGAAATATGGGTTTATAGGTCTGGAAACAGCTATATTTTTTCCAGACCACACGGTTTATTTAGATTACAGCCCAGAGGTAGATCGTTGGTTTATTCCATATAAAAACGGAGACTCGTTATCTGACAACCCTAAAATAACCTTCGGTACAAGTATGAAACATGTACATAGCTTGCGTGCCGCAAAACGGCATTTACGCAAACATTCTGAAATTCCGAAAGGTACTGTGTTTCGCCTAAATTCTCAGTATGTAGGATTTGATATTTATTTAATTAAAAAATGAGGGGTTAAACATGAACTCAGAAAGATATTGGAAGGCTGCAAGAAGATCCATCGGCTACAAAGAATATCTTAAACAACATGACGTGACAAAGGGAATGACGGTAAGTGAAGCACAAGGGTTGCGGTTGATGTTTTACCGGATAGCGTCACTTATGTCTCGTGAACAACTGTGTCGCAATGTAGGTATTTCACTGGGTACTTTACGGAGTTGGGAATACGGTAGGACAAGTATTAAATGTTCTGTCTTGCCAGACCTATGTAAAGAAATCGGTGTAGAGCCGAATGATATTATCACACCGCAATTTGACGCTGCACCAAAAATGAGAGCATTAGTTCGAACATGCGATGAGGTAAAGCAAAACGATATGGCTTTGACTGCGTTAACTAATTGGCTTGTCGAGTTAAGAAAAGAACATAATATGAGCCGTGATAAATTAGCAAAGCGTGTGGGAATATGCCCTTACGATATTTCGCATTACGAACAGGATGGATACACAGTAAAACCAGAAACCTTGCTGAGATTATATATCGTACTAGATGTCCGTTATGATTATATCAAAGAAGAGTGGGTAGTATGAGTATTCGAAATATTCAGGAT
>CAKSGI010000194.1 GCA_934454005.1 uncultured Eubacteriales bacterium
TCTTTCTATATAATTTATATTTTGATATATTGCATTAGCTGTTCCCTTGTACCAATCTGCCCCTCTATTTCTTTGGTACGGTGATAGCACCTGTACCCCGCCATACATATTATCCAAATCCCATGATTTCCCGCTCTCTATATATTCATTTAAAACTAACGGTTGATATTGGGTAAGAACACCTACTGCATCTATACCCGAATTTGCACAATTTGATAAAGGAAAATCAATTATTCTGTATTTACCCCCATATGGAACAGCAGGTTTTGCTATTTTTCTTGTTAATACTCCAAGTCTACTTCCCTGCCCTCCAGCAAGTAACATAGCAACAACTTCTTGTTTTGGAAACATGTTCAGATCATCCCCCTATTAAAATATATTATTTTTTTCTGGAAGCTTTTTTCTTTTTCTTTCTAGATATCGTTTTAGACCGCGCTACAGGAATATTACTTTTGCTATGTGTTTCCTTATTTTTTACTTCAGCTACACTTTTTTGAAAAATATTTTCTACATCTATCCCTTCTTTATTCAAATCTTTATCTTTTCTTAAACTATCATTTTTTTGTTCATTTTCAAGTTTTAAAATTTCTTCATCTCTGTCACCTTTAACAAGCACCTTATCTTTTTCAAGTTTACTTATTGAACTTTCTACTACATCTTTTTTCATAATCTTAGTTTGACTTAAAGTTTTCTTATCAACATTCAAATCTGAACTGTCACTTTTAGTTTTTTTATTTAACGATTTTTTACGAATACACTTTAAATATATAACAGCCATTGCCGGTATTTTTAAAGTTATTGATTGCTCATATCCATGCATAGGTTCTTCTTCAGACTTAATATTGTTTCCATTCGTAACCCCATTTCCACCAAACTCCAAAGCATCAGAACTAAAAATTTCAGAATAAGTCCCACTGAATGGAACACCTATCCTATAATTATCACGTTTTACTGGCTGGAAATTACATATAACAATAATCTCCTTACCACTCTTATCGATTCTTCTAAAACTAATTATACTTTGGCTATAATCATCATTAGATATCCACGAAAAGCCTTCCCAAGAAAAATCTATTTCCCAAAATGGTTTACAATTTAAATAAAACTGATTCAAAGCTTTAAAAAATTCATGAATTTTTTTATGGGCCGGATAATCTAATAAAAGCCAATCAAGTTCAGTTGTATAATCCCATTCTTTAAACTGCGCAAACTCGGTTCCCATAAATATAAGTTTTTTCCCAGGGTGGGCTATCATATAAGACATAAATGCTCTTACGCCTGCAAATTTTTGTTCATAATCTCCAGGAATTTTATTTATTAATGATCCCTTTCCATGGACTACCTCATCATGGGATATAGGTAATATAAAATTTTCAGAAAATGCATAAAAAAATGAAAATGTTAAATTATCATGATTAAAGGGACGATACAACGGGTCTAAGGACATATAGTGAAGCATATCATTCATCCAACCCATATTCCACTTATAATTAAATCCTAATCCTCCTACATATGTCGGTTTCGAAACTAATGGCCATGCAGTAGATTCTTCTGCAATCATCATTGTTTCTGGAAATTTTTCAAAAATTGCCTCATTTAATTTTTTTAAAAACTCTACAGCTTCTAAATTTTCTTTCCCTCCATTTTTATTAGGAACCCATTCACTATCTCTACGACTATAATCCAAATACAACATTGACGCAACCGCATCCACTCTTATTCCATCAATATGATATTCCTCAATCCAAAACATAGCACTAGATATCAAAAAACTTATTACTTCATTTCTGCCATAATCAAATACAAGTGTTCCCCAATCCTTATGTTCCCCTTTTCTGGGATCTGCATATTCATAGCAACAACTTCCATCAAATTTTGCCAATCCATGAGCATCTTTAGGAAAATGTGCAGGAACCCAATCCATAATTACACCTATATTTTCTTGATGACATTTATCAATAAACTCCATCAAATCATGTGGAGTCCCATATCTTGAAGTAGGTGCAAAATAACCTGTTACTTGATAACCCCATGAACCATCAAATGGATATTCAGTAAGTGGCATTAATTCAATATGTGTGTAACCCATTTCTTTCACATACGGTATTAGTTCTTCTGCTAACTTTTTATAAGAAAATGAATTACCATCTTGATATTTTCTCCATGACCCAGCATGAACTTCATATATATTTATAGGTGATTCATACTGATTTATATTCTTTTTATGCCGGTTCCATTTTGAATCGTCCCACTTATAACCAGATATATCAAAAAGTTTAGAAGCATCAGATGGTCTAGTTTCACAATGAAATGCATATGGGTCAGTTTTTAATACTATGTCATTCCAAGACGTTTGGACACTATATTTATATATTGCAAACTCAGGAATATTCTCGTTGATATAACATTCCCAAACCCCATCTGCACTAATTTTATTCATTTTATTAACGTTTCTGTCCCAATTATTAAAATCTCCGACAACAGAAACTGAATTTGCTTGAGGTGCCCACGTTCTAAAAACAACATAATTTTGGCCTTTAACAACTTCTCTATGAGCTCCCAGGTACTTATAAGCTTCATAGTTCGAACCATTGTGAAACTTTATCAAGTTATCGTTAAGACTCATTCAATACAACTCCTCACCTTTAACCATTTTTCACTATTTATATGATATCAATTGAATCTTTAAAATTCAAGTATTTTTTAGTTGTTTTTTTATAATGTTTTAGAAATTATCGAATAATAATTATGCAAAATGTATATAACATAAAATACATTTTTATTTTCATGTGAAAAATATAACATTTAATTTTTTAGAATAAATATATACACATATTTTTATCAAAAATTTGTATTATTTTTGTGACATTTTTATTTTTTCGGATTAATACGCAATCGGTTCTAACTCAAAAAAAACAATCAAAAAAATGAATATATTATGCACTCTTTTACCTTTTTGTCAAAACATTTTTCTATTGCATATTTATAAAGTTCCAACTGTTTTAAATTTTTTTTTCTAATCTCATTATTTTTTGATAATCCAGTTTTGTAATCCACTATAACAATTTCATCTCCCTGTTCAAATATACAATCAACTGCTCCTTGCAAAATTAAGTCCTCATTACATTCGCTTTCACCAATATAATCTTTAATCCTCTCAACAGATATGTCAACAGTAAATCTATATTCTCTTATAATCTTATTTGATAATAAAATCCGTTTACCTAAATCACTTGCAAAAAAATTATTTATTTTCCTAATATCAATTGAATCTTTCTCTTCACTTGATATAAAACCATTCTCAAATAATCTCTCTGTTTCTTTTTTAGCATCAAGCTGAGCACTTTTATAATCTGCAAACTGCATAAATTTATGAATAGCTATACCTCTTTCTCTTAAATTCAATCCCTCAGATTTTATAAAATCTGGTCTTTTTAAACTATTATGCAATTTTTTGTCAGAAACTAATATTGATGCCGAAACCTTACTAGGTATTTTATTTAAACTTTCTCTATGATAAACAAAATTAAATCTCTTTACCATTTTTTCAAGTATTTCATTATCATACCCTATACTTTCTTTATCTTTATACTCAGAACTAATATTATAGTCAAAGTTATCATAAATCAAATTGATGTCCCATTTATTATTATCATTTGCAATTATTCCTGGAATACATCCGGAAATTTCTCGTAATTTTGAACCATCGGGATGTTTTAATGCACAAGATAAAATCCAATCTGAAAATGAAGTACAATTTTTAACTGTATACGGAGATATTAAATCAGGATTGGTAAGTTTTGCTGATATTTTTTTTAAAGTTTTATCTATACATTTTACAGAGTTTATTAAAATGAGTTTTTCCTTCGCTCTTGTCATTGCCACATACAAAATCCTAAGTTCTTCTGATATACTGTCATTTTCTACTTTTATAGCTACGGCTTCTCTTGACATAGTTGTAGATTGAACCATATTGTTA
>CAKSGI010000195.1 GCA_934454005.1 uncultured Eubacteriales bacterium
TAGGGGCGATTACGGTGAAAGTGATGGAATGGAAAAATAAAGATAGAGCAAAAAAGTTAGCTTATACTCCTTGTAGCAAAACATTAAAATATATACCAGAGGACAGCAAAAATCCAGAAACAACAGAAAATCTTTATATAGAAGGGGATAACTTAGAGGTATTAAAGCTTTTAAGACAAAACTATTCTGGGTCAATAAAAATGATATATATAGATCCACCTTATAATACTGGTAATGATTTTATATATAATGATAAATTCTCAATGAGTAAAGAAGAAAGTGATATACAAGATGGAACTGCATCAGAGCTAGGCGAAAGATATACAGTAAATAAGGATACAAGCAATAGGTATCATGCAAGTTGGCTTAATATGATGTATCCAAGACTTAAAGTTGCTAAAGATTTACTAACAGAAGATGGAGTTATATTTATAAGTATTGATGAAAATGAAATTAATAATTTAAAAAAAATGTGCGATGAGATATTAGGTAAAAATAATTTAATATCAAACTTTATTTGGATTAACAATGAACGAGGTAGAAGCATTGATAAGTTTATTTCTAATACTAATGAATATATACTTATGTATGCTAAAAACATTGAGTTTGTTAATGTTAATAAACGAAAAGAAACAGGGGATGAACTTTTAAAGCAATATTCTTTAAAAGATGAAAAATCATATTATAAAAAGGGAGACCCATTATTTAATAATAATAGTAAGTTTAATATAGATACTCGTCCTAATTTAGTTTATTCAATATATATAAACAAAAATACTAATGAAAAGAAATGCATAGATGAGAAGTACAAAAATAGTGATGGAACTTGGGTTATACCTTTTGATAATAAATTAGGTGATGATTGGATAAAAATTATACCTCCATTAAGAAATACTAATAATAAAATAGGTTGTTGGCGTTGGGGAATTACAAAATTTATAGAAGAGAATGAGAGTGAACTTATACTTGTTAAAGAGAAGAGTGGCAAATATATGTTTTATTCTAAAAGTAGGCTTGATGAAAATAACGAAAAATCTTTTAAATATAAAAATATTATATATGATATAACAAGTTCAGCTGGGACTAATGAATTAGTAAAAATATTAAATGGAAAATATTTTGAACATCCTAAGCCAAGTAAACTTATAGAATTGCTTATAAAACAAGTTTCAAATAAAAAAGATATTATATTGGATTTCTTCTCTGGATCATCAAGCACAGCTCACGCAGTTATGCAACTTAATGCAGAAGATGGAGGTAATCGTAAATTTATTATGGTTCAACTTCCAGAAGAAACTTCTGAAAAATCAGAGGCTTATAAAGCTGGATATAAAAATATCTGCGAAATAGGTAAAGAGCGTATTAGGCGTGCTGGTGAAAAGATAAAAGAAGAAAACAAGGATAAAGAAGGTATAGAAGATTTAGATGTAGGTTTTAAAGTATTTAGAGTGGTATAATAAAATGAAGATTTTATTATAATTTAAGGTGCGAAAAACAACGTTTTTTCGTACTTTTAATTTTATATTTTTATAAATATTATTTACTTTTATTTTTAAATATGGTAAAATTATATACGAAGAAGGGAGTTGGAGATTGTGAATTGGAATCCAGTTTTAAATTTAATAAAAGAAATTAAATGGGAGTATATAAATAAAACAAATGAAAAGAACAATTATGATTTTGAAGAATGGTTAAAGGTATTAAATAATAATAAATACAATAAAATATTTGAATGTTTGCAAGTTAATCAATATAAAACATTTATTCTTATAAGATATGGAATAGCCAATATGCAAGAAAGTATGTGGCTAGATAAAGATAGTATTTATAGGGAATGTAGGAGTGTTGTAATAGATTTAGAGCATGAAGAAATAGTTGTAGCTCCTTTTAGAAAGTTTTTTAATTTAAATGAAGTCGAAGAAAACAAATTAGATAATGTATTAAAAGAGATTGAAAATGCTTCATTAGTTGAGTTTACTGACAAATTAGATGGAAGTATGCAATGCGCTAGATTTTATAAAGGCGAAATATTCATGTGCGGATCAATGTCTATGGATGCTAATAACAGTTGGAGATTAAAAGATGGTTGTTCTATGTTGAATGAGTTTCATAAAAAAATGATAAGAAAATATCCAGAATATACTTTCATATTTGAATATATAAGTATAAAAGATGCACATGTTGTTAAATATGAAAAATCTCAAGAAGGTTTATACTTAATAGGGATTAGAAATATAAATAGTGGATATCAACTTTCTTATGAAGAAATCAAGAGAATATCATTATATTACAATGTTCCTATGGCAAAAATAGAAAAATATTCATTGGAAGATATTTTAAGATTAAGCAAAATACTAAAATCTGATGAAAAGGAAGGTTGGGTATTGAATATAGATGGGCATTTAATAAAAGTAAAATGCGATGATTATGTACATTTACACAGGTTATTAGATAAAGTTTCAAGCGTTAATACTATAATAGAAAACATAGCAGAAGATAGAATAGATGATATGCTTAGTAAAATACCTCAGGCACATAAAAATAGAGTTTCTAATTTAACTAATAAGATAATAAATCGTAGGGATGAAATACTTAAAGAGATAGACGACATGTATAATAAAGCACCTAAAGAGAACAGAAAAGATTTTATGATATGGGTTGACAAAAATTGCAATTCAAATATAATCCAATATGTAAAAGGAAAGTATCTGGGTAGAGATTTTAATATCTTAAAGAAACAATGTGGATATAAAAATATAAAAGAATTAGGATTTGAAATGACTGATTTAATTTAGGAGGGAATTTTATGAGTACATTATTTTATTTAGTTGGGTTGCCTGGAAGTGGAAAATCTACATGGGCAAAATCAATGGAATGCGAAAAAACAATATGGCTATCATCAGATAGATTGCGAGAAGAATTATATAATGATATAAATGACATGGATCATAATGTTGAAATATTCGAGGAAATGAGAAGAAGAACAAAAAAGTATTTAAAAAATGGGTTAAATGTCATTTATGACGCTACTAATATAACTAGCAGAAAAAGAAAAGACTTTTTAGGACAATTAAGTAAAGATGTTGCTAAAGTATGCGTATATTTTTCAACAGATATAGACATTTGTCTTGGTAGAAATTCTAAAAGAGAAAGAAAAGTACCAAATGAAGTTATAAATAAAATGTATAAGAGCTTGCAAATTCCTATGATGCACGAAGGTTGGGATTTCGTAAGAATAGAAAGACCTATTTCAAATAATATACAGTATTTAAATTTAGATTTTATAAATAGTTATAATGATTATTTGAATATTCTTAGGGGAAATAGGTATATGAAAGATAACATTGAATTAGAGCAAGATAACATATATCACACTTTGACAGCAAGTAAGCATATGTATAAAGCTTATACTATTCTAAAAGAAAGAACGGATAATGAAGATGTTTTAATTGCTTCTTTATTGCATGATGTAGGCAAGGCTTATTGTAAGAACTTTAAACCTAATTCGCAATATGCAAATTTTATAGGACATGAAAATGTGTCTGCACAATTAGTTTTTAATTACTTATATGATTGTGCTTTTAAGATAGAAAGGATATTGTATATTTCAACTTTAATCCAATTGCATATGAGGCTTATGAGCTTTAAAAAATGCGGAAATGGCAAGGGAAAACTTATAGATCAAATAGGGCAAGATATGTATAACAAATTAGAAATGATGTTTAATGCGGATATTGACGCCAAATAAAAATAATGGGAGTGTTTTAAAATGTCAAATATGAATAATAATTTAAAAGAATACTTACAAGAGTTGGACAATGCATACTATAACAACGGCGAAGCTTTACTAAGTGACGCAGAATATGCTTCATTAAAGACTCAATATTTAAAATCTATTAATCAAAATGAATACAATTATGTTCCTGGAGAAGCAATAAGTAAT
>CAKSGI010000196.1 GCA_934454005.1 uncultured Eubacteriales bacterium
ACTGTACCCAATACATCTTCGACCTTTTCAAACCCATCATATTTATTATACTTCTCTTGTATTGCAATTGGAGATTGCTTTATAAATGTATCAACATCTAATTGTGTTATGCTTTTTAATCCCTTTTGTGCAAGTTTTTTACCTATTGCAAAAAAGAATTGCCATTCTTCATATAGAAAATCTTTAAATGTTAATTCTTCATAATCTAAAAATAATTCTGGATTATCAAAAAAACAACCTATTATATTAGATTCTAATAACTTTGTAGATTCTTTTATTAATCTATTTTCCAACTAAATCCCTACCTTTCTTTTACCACAAATCTTCTAATAAATTAGCAACTGAATTTACGCTTATATTATTCTTATTCTTAAATTCTTGTTTAAACTCTGTTTCTATTTTCATAGCATCTAATTTTTTATCTCGTTTCTCTTTATTTAAATGCCTGATATATAAATCATTTATATCGTTTAATAAAATAGCCATTATATAATCAAACTTATTATTTTCGCTTTTAAATACCTTACTTGATATCGCTCTTTGTATATGATTTTTTTTCATTTTAAATGCTAAGGTGATAATAGGATAACTATATCCATCTTTAGATAAACTTTCACCTTTTTTTAATAATTTCCCATTTCTTAAAGATTGCAATCTGTTCCTCATATATGGGGTTAATTGCATTTCTTTACTATAACCTAAGATTTCTTTTTTTACATATTCATAACATTCTACCCATTCGGGATACTCATTATTTTTCTTTTCTTTTTCATTTTTTAATTTAAGATATTTTTCTTTGCAATTTAAACTTTTATGAAATTTTCTTGTTATTTCTTTGCTCCCATTTTTTATCTTTAATTTAGCTATTTCTATGTCATTTTCTATTATTTCTTCTTTACAATACCAACATTTATATTTACTCATTACTTCACCTTTAAAATACAAGGGTAAGAATTATTCTTACCCTATTTATTACATTTCCTTTAATTTAGCTACAACTTCCTTTAGTTTTTCAAAACAAGCTGGATCTTTGTAACTTGCAATTCCTTTATCTTTTAACATTTGGGAAACTATAGATGTATTAGAAGGATTAGCTTCTTTTAATTTTTTAAATAAATCAGTAAATTCCTTAACTAAATCATCAAAGTTTTGTGTTTCTTCAGCCATAGTGTCCATATTCTTTTCTATTGCTTTATCATAATTTGTTTTTACTGTTTTTAATCCGCTATTCTTTTCTATATATTCTCTAAATAATTCATAATTAGGATTTTCTATAACTTGCCCTATTTTTAACGTTCTAGTTGTATCTTTTTCAACTTCTGCATAATACTTCATTACTCCTGTTGCCAAATCCTTCTTTTTATATAATCTTAATATAACGTCATAGTCATGTTCAGAATTTTTTCTTAATGCAGGTTTTTCGCCTACTTTAACATTGTCACCACCAACTTTTTGCATTATATCTTCTTTGTGAGCAGTTGATATAATAGTTATTCCTTTTGCGCTTGCTTGAGCCTTTAAAAGTCTTAATCTATTTGAGTTAAGTTTTATTTTCCCATATCCTCTCATAGAAATCGTTTGATCATCTACATTTCCACCTTTTTTCTCTGCCCTTTTTTCTTCTAATTCCATACAAGCAACTTGCATACCTTCGTAGATATAAGTTTCACTATCTATTATTAATGTCTTACAAAGATTATTTTTTATTACTTCATCAATAACATCTAAAGTGTCGTAATAATTTGATGTGTCTGCTACAGCAACTATATTCTTTCCATATTCAGGATCATTCTCATAGACACCTAACTTACTCTCAGAATCTAATACAGCTACATCTGGGAAACTTAATCCTAAGATTGATTTTCCCGCTCCATTTTCCCCATAAAACATAAATTTTAACCCTTGTACTCTTGATTGTGGTTTTCTTAATAAATTTGCCATACTCTTAATCTCTCCTATACTCTCTATAATTTTAAATTTAATATTTATGGCTACTCTCACTCACCACACTCATTCTCTGTTATGTAATTTTAAATTTTAATATTTATTATAGGTTTTCTAATTCGTTTAAAAATTCATCTTCCGATTCAATGTCATCTGCCATATTTTCGGTTACCGAATCATTAACTAATAAAGAATCTAAGTATTCTAATGTAAACTCATCATCTGCCATGTCAATTTTAGGCATTTTTTGGTCTTGCATTTTCTTCATTACTGGTCTTCTCAACAATAGTTCGTCCACTCTATCTCTATTAGCAAACATTCCTAAAACTTCATCAAGAGTATATAATCCACTGTCTATTAAATCTCTAGCTTCATCATTTAAATCTTCTTCTTTAACGTTTGCAACTATATAGCCCGATTTGAAATAACCTTCTATATTCAACCTTCTAACTGTATCATTCTCTACTGTAAAGAATCTTTTAATCATTTTTTCAATAGTAGCTTTCTTCTCAGGTGTCTCTGCTCTCATTATAAATTGTAAAGGTAATGCTTGGAACACATCTTTTTTCTTTTTGACATGGACTCTAGCGTTTAATTTAGAAATTCCTTCTTCCCATGCAGTCATATCTACGCTATTCTTATCTATTAATATATTTTGTGTAAAGTTAAATTTGCATTCCATTTCTTTACCTTCATCTTCATTTCCATTAAGTAAATATATTGATTGTAAATCAAAATTTCTTTGAGTTTCTCCGTTATATTCTGAATACTTAACTGTTCCTGTCATTCTAACTTTATTTTTAGTTGCTAATGGCATGATTTGATTTAAAAATTGAATTGCGTCAAATGCAGTTAAAAATTTATTAAATTCCCATGTTTTATATTCTTTACCTTGTTTATTGCTTGCTGTCTTTTTGCCAATTCCAACTTTTATAAAGGATAAATCATCAACTAAATCTAACATATTTTCATTATGTCTGTCAGCAAATGAAATTTCTAAACTATTTTTTTCTTTAGATATAGCGAATATCTTCTTTCCCTTTACTATATCGTACCCGTCTGATATTCTTATGTATAAACTTTCACCGTTATCCCCTTCTACTTTTGGGTTAAAAGTATTCATTACCCAATTGGGGTTGTTTTTTGAAGGTGTTTGGATAGAAAATGTTTTAGAATCTACATTTATATACCCTACTATATCAAAATAACCTAGTGTTTGTTTTTTATTTATCTCTGTCATACTTTAAATTCTCTCCTTTAAAATACCTACTCTCACTCGGCTTATTATTTAATTTTTATTCTCTGTAAACTTAATAAAATCACAATTTTATTAAAAATAAATTAACGTTTTTACGTTATTTTTGGTTTTTATTTTTCTATGTATTTTGTAGTTATTTCCTACTACTATTATATTTTACCATATATTTGAATACCTGTCTATATTTATTTTAAATTTTTATAAATATTTTTATTATTCTTCACAGGCATTATTATGCATAAACCATAGTTTAGCACAAGCACCAGCGAAGAATAATTCATCTTTATAATTACCATCAGAAGGTTTATAATCTTTTTTAAACTTTTCAATTTCACCTTGTTTAAATTCTTCCATAGCTTCATAGTATTCTTTTTTGGTTTTATATATCATTATCGCATCTTATAAAATGTTGATTTTAAGTTATTTATCTAATAGTTTTCTTAGATTATTTACATATTTAACTATCTTATCAAATTCACTAAAATCCATCATGAAACTAGCTTCTCCATATGTGTTTTTTATATTTATGTCAATATTTTCGCTTCGATCTAAGGCTATTTCATAAGTATCTTGGCAACATTTAATTCTCATAGAGCTTTCAGGTAAATCATGTTTTATTAATAATGTATTTTTTATAAATTTATCAAATAAATCTTCTTTATTTTCGATTATCTCTATTTCTTCCAAAAGCATTTTTTCTAATTCTCTTGGTAAAACTTTTGTACCATATTCGTTCTCTAT
>CAKSGI010000197.1 GCA_934454005.1 uncultured Eubacteriales bacterium
GTGCTTCATCTGACACTCCATCTAGTTTTAATATATTTACTATATTAATATCTTTATTATATGTTTTAAATATTTTTGTTATTTTTGCTTCTCCAGACGGATCTTCACATATATGAACTTCTGAGATCGGAAGGCGTTCGTCAGTAGAATCAAACTTTACCGTTAACGTTTCTAATTTACTACTATATCCTATTACCAATTTTCTTAAATTTTTGCAACGGCTAAATGTGCTAAGATCAAAATCACTTACATTATTTGAAATTGTTAATCCTTCTAACTCTGCCAAATCCATGCCTTTAAAATATTCCTTATAATTTTTCGATAATTCAGCTGGAATATTTATTGATCTCACTTTAACACCTTTAAAGGCATCTTTGCCAATCCTACCTACACTATCTGGAAGTATTACAGCTTTTAAACTTTCGCAACCATTAAATAGATTATCTGCAATCTCGGTAAGTTTATTATTTTTTGATAAATCTATTGCTTGTAGGTTCTTACAATCAGCAAAAGCTCCCTCCTCAATCACATCTACATTGGCTGGAACTGCTATATTCTCTAAGCCAGTACCTGAAAAAGCTCTTCTTTCAAACTTATTTACGCTACTTGGAACTTTTATATTTTCTAGAGACTTACAGTTGTAGAATATCTTTTGTTCCATACGATTATATTCAGAATTTTCTGGTAATTCTATTGCCTCTAATTTTTCACAATCTGAAAAAGCTTCATATCCAATTCTAGTTACGCTATTTGGGATTTTTATATTTTTTAAACCCGTGCTGCCAAAAGATTCTGCACCAATACTATCTATGTTGTCTGAAATTTCTATATTTCCTAATTCCTTACATCCCCAGAATAGTCTAGGACTAATTTCTTTAAAACCAGAGCTTTTTGGTAAGTTCACTGCTTCTAATTTTTCACACCTACAAAAAACACTCCATCCACATTTATTTACGCTATCTGGAATTGTTATGCCTTTTAAGCCCGCACCTGAAAAAGCTCCTTCTCCAAGTTCTTTTATATTATTTGGAATTTCTATATTTTCTAGTGATATACAATTGCTGAATGTATTTTTCTTAATACAATTATAGTTAGAGTTTTCCGGCAAGTTTATTGTTTCTAACTTTTCACAACCTGCAAAAGCATTCCAACCAATTTCCTCTACGCTATTTGGAATCTTAATGTTTTTTAAACTTGAGTTAGTAAAAGCTGACGGTTCAATTTTAGTTACGTTATCTGGTATTATTAGATTTTCTAAGTCTGTGCAAAGTGCAAATAAAGCAGAACTAATTGTTTCATATTTATTATTATTTGGCAAGTTTATATTTTTTAGGTTTCTGCACATGAAACAGGCCTGTGATCCAATCTTTTCTACGCTATTTGGAAGTGTTATGCCTACTAAGCTAGAATCTAAAAAAGCATTATTTCCAATCTCAGTTACACCATTTGGAACTTCCACTTCTTTTATATTTTTGTTCCCTTTAAAAGCTCCATTATTAATTCTATTTACTTCGAATGTTTTATCTTCCCAATTAACTGTTGCTGGAATTGTAAGCTTTTCTGGTAACTCACCTGATACCCCTTCAATACTCGCCTTACTAGTTTCATCGTTCAAAATAAACTCTAATTCACCAATATTTACCTTTACCTCGGCTGCATTAACATTTAACCTCACTTTTGGTAGTACTGTTACAACCATTACCAATGTTAAAAACACCGACAAAAATTTTTTCTTCATCTGTTTTCTTCCTCCATAATTCAATTAATAAAGTTTTGATTTAACATATCCACTTTATACTAACATTAAATTATATAAATGTCAATATTTTTTTGTTATAATATAAAACGAAAATCACACAATATCATAAAAATAAAATATGCAAAATGTAAAAAAGAGCAATTTTCATTGCTCTTTTTAATACATCATGCATTTATTGTTGCTTTGTTTTTAGTCTACCAAGTCACTTTTATGTAACCAGTGTTGCACAAATAAAATTTTTGAAAGTTGGTCTTTCAGAAACCATGCTTACTATTTCGCAATTTCTAAAAATAGAGCCTCTAAAATACCCTCTCTAGTCTTATTTTTTCATCTCATATTTCTTCAGAGGTATAAATTTCAAACCATAGAAAATTTTCCAAATATGCCATTATATACATCTGCTAAACCATTCCCAAGCTTTATTATTCCCCTTAATTTCGGGGTATTTTTAAATGTATTTCTTTTAAATTTTTATTACACTAGTTGAAATTGTTATACTTTCTAAATCTATATGTCCTCAAAACGCACAACTTTTAATTGTTGACACACTATCCAAAATCGTCAACGTCCTTTAGCGTCTTACGCCCTTTTAATGTGGATGGTTACATTATTAAGATCAAATGCGCCCTTTTCAATTGTTGTTACACTACTCGGAATTGTTATATCTTTCAATTTCTCACATCCAGAAAATGCTTTACTTTTTATCATCGTTATACCATCTTGAATTTCCACATCACTTAGGCTCTTACAACCTTCAAATGTAGATTTCTCAATTGTTTTTACTTGATCTGAAATTTTTATCCTTTTCAAGTTTTCGCAATTCTTAAATGCAGCTACTCCCATAGCTGTTACACTATCAGGAATGCATACAAATAATAAATTACAGCCAGAAAATGCTTCATTTTCTATCACCTCTACGCCATCTGGGATTATCAAACAACTTAGCCTCTTACAATTTTTGAACACAGCATCCTCAATTTTCACTACTCCACTTGGAATTACCATTTTTTGAAAATTTTCGCAACCCTCAAATGCATTTCTCCCAATTACTGTTAGGTCCTTCGGGAGTTCCATATCATATAGTTCTTTACAACCGCAAAATGCTCTATCTTTTATCTCTGTTATCCCATTTGGCATTTTCGCAAATTTCAGTAAATTACAACCTTCAAATGTAAATTTCTCAATTGTTTTTACTTGATTTGGAATCTTTATCATTTCCAAGTTTTCACAATTCTTAAATGCAGCCAATCCAATTTTTGTTACACTATGCGGGATTTCTATATTTTCTAATTCTTTACATCCGCAAAAAGCATGATTTCCTATCACTGTTGCACTATTTGAGAGTTTTACACTTTTCAAGTTTTGGCAATCATAGCATATTCCTTGACTAATCTCTCTTACTCCTTCTGGAATCACTAAATTTGTTAAATTACTACGTATGAATGCAGATCTTTCGATTGTTGTCACACTATCTGGAATTTCTATATTTTCTAACTTTTCACATCTATCAAATGCATGTTGTCCGATATTTACTAATCCTGTTGGAATTATTATATTTTTTAAATTTTGGCAACATATAAATGTACATTCTTTTATTGTTGTCACACTTTTGGAAATTGTTACGGTTTCCACTCCAGAACACGCAAAAGCAGCTTTTCCAATTTCATTTACACTATCTGGAATGTTTATCTCTTTAAGATCTTTGCGTTTCACAAAAGCATTCTCACTAATTTCAGTTACTTTAAATTTTATATCATCCTTAACAATTTCTGGTAAAATTGTAACATTTTCTGGTAAAACTCCAGATACCCCTTTAACTGTTGCTTCATTAGCATTCTCGTTTAAATTATAAATTATGCTATCAATGATTACTTCTTCACCATCTGCATTAACATCTAATCCCTTTTTTGACAGTACTGTTATAATCATAACTAGTGATAAAAACACTGATAAAAATTTTTTCTTCACCTGTTTTTTCCCTCCATAATTCAATTAATAAAGTTTTGATTTGACATGTCTACTTTATATTAACATCAAATTGTATAAATGTCAATATTTTTTTGTTATAATACAAAGCGAAAACCACGCAATATCATAAAAATAAAATATGCAAAATGTAAAAAAGAGTAGCTTTAAGGCTTTTTTCGACTGACTGCAATAATATTTTTATTAGAAA
>CAKSGI010000198.1 GCA_934454005.1 uncultured Eubacteriales bacterium
GGTGGCTTTTTAGCAACATGTTCATGCAGTAGATATATGGAAACTTCTTTATTTGAACAAATGCTTAAAGAAGCAGCATTAGAAGCAAATGTCTTACTAAAGCAGGTTTCGGTTACACAACAAAATCATGATCATCCTATATTATGGTCGATGGAAGAAACTTCTTACTTAAAATTCTTCATTTTCCAGATTGTTAAAGAGAAATAAGAACTGAAAATGGTTGAAATGCTTAGTTTTACTGAAGTTCAGAGGATTGTGATAAAATCCGAAAATGTCGTATCTTATTGCAAAATGATGTAATTTCTTAAGTTGATTGTGTAAAAATGCTGTAAATAAAGAAATAAGGATGAAAGGAATCATATAAGAGCTTTGCGTTGTACACCGAATAATAGTAACAAAGAATCTAAGATACTAGGGAGGTATGAGAGATGACCGTTAAGAGTATTATAAAACAATTGAAAGGTCATAAAATTACTCTTAAAGATATTCCAAGGGAATTGAGTGATGAACTTGAAGTTATTTATGCTGAACGATTATTTGGCTATAGAAAGATTTTGAAGTGTGGATATAACATTATATTGGATCTCTTTTTTGTAGAGGAAGAAATTTCATATTTGAGTGAATTTAGTGAAGAATGTAGTACTAGAAGTGAAACTTTTGACACATTTTCTAAATATTATGAGTATATTAATGGAAATATTTATGAAAATAGTTGTTATCAATTTCTGACAAATGTACGGCTTGAAGAAATGAAACAAAAAACAGACATTGATGAAGTAAAGCTTTTTAAAAATACACACTTTATTGATTATACTATTGAAGATATAAATTATTCTTCGGATGAAGAAATAACAAAAAGAAATGTTGCATATGCGGAGGCTGAAAAATATAAAAAACAGCTAAAAAAATGGGTTGATAAAATAATCGCATGTCAGACAGTAGATGAATTACTAAGGGTAAGGGTTAATTTTTCTAAGTCAAAATTGTCAGAAAAAAAATATTTTTGTGAAACTTTTTTTAATCCGTCAAAATTTATTTTCTGGAATTATATTCAACGAAGTTATGACAATGATAATAAAAAGAATGTCCTTTTGGATTTGCTTGATAGTGGATATGCAAGATATTGGGATATTCAAGCATTGGCATGTGAATATATTTATAGATATGGTTTGAATGATATTTTAAATATCTACCATCCAGACGAATCTTCGTCTTCTGGACTAAGCAAACGAAGAAAACCACTTAGAGATTTTGGAAAACTTTTAGCAGATGGAAATTTGGGGATAAAGTATAAATATGGATTTAATAATTTTTCGCATTATTTTTATGAAGAGAAAAGTTACTTCGATAAAACACATCCAAACTATAATGTAATTTCTGTTTCCTATCGCTATTTTGAAACTTTTGAAGAATTTTTGAAATATAGAAAATACGATCTTTCTAATTGTGACTTGAAGGATGCCGTTGAATTGGTTGTGGATAGGAAAAAATGCAAAATAGATGGTACAACATTATTGCCAGATATTATTACACAGAATGTAGAAAAAAAGGTTACAAAGTCATTTAGTAACATTTGCTTTGATGTTGATATTGAGTGGATTGATACTAAACAAAAAGTTGTTAAAAGTATAGAAGAAAAATTTAGATATTTCTTTGATTTTATATATTTTGTAAAAGGTGATTTATCTGGTTGTGATT
This sequence comes from uncultured Eubacteriales bacterium, assembly GCA_934454005.1. Next base: position 1,699 of record CAKSGI010000198.1, read on the forward strand.
TTCTTATGTGTGACTGGTTAATGAATATAGAACCAACATATAAAATTGATTTTACAGGTGCGAAAATTACAAGTAAAGTATGTGATAGATTTGGACTGAAATATGATAAAGTTAAATTAAATTCTGCTCGTATTGGTTCGTTTGACACTACAAAACAATTTGAAGAAGAAACTAGTTTAGTACTTGCGGAAACACATGATTTAGCTGAATTACATGGATTTAATGTAAAGGTAAAAACAATATCTTATATAACAGATTTGCATTTGATGCATAGATTTAAAAATGCTGCGGTACAAACCACAAATGATGCAATATATGTATTAAGAAAGATTATAAGAGTAATTGAACAATCTGAAAGTGTGGTTATGATTGGTGGGGATATTTCCTCGGATTTTTCTGTATTTGAAATGTTTGTAACAATGTTACATGATGCAGCGCCTTATAAGACATATATTTTCGTATTAGGAAATCATGAATTATGGGATCATGTTGAACCATTAGAAGATATTATTCAAAAATATAAACAATTATTATCATCATATGGAATGTATCTATTACATAACGAATTACTTTATATGGAAGATGATAGTATAAAAATTGTTCCGTATGAAGAATTGCTTTCAACAGATAAAGATACACTTAGAAAAAAAGTGAAATGTTCTCGTCTTACTGTTTTGGGTGGAATTGGATTTTCTGGGTATAATGATGAATTTAATGCCGATAATGGAATTTATCGGGCAACATTGAACAGGCAACAAGAAAAAGAAGAAACAGAAAAATTTAAGTTTATTTATAAAAAGGTAGAAGATGCGCTATCAGATAAACCAGTTGTAATATTTACACATATGCCGAAAGAAAATTGGTCTGGAAACAAAGAATATCATGATAGATTTATTTATGTGAGTGGACACACACATAGAAATGAATTTTATGATGACGGAAATACAAGAGTATATGCAGATAATCAGATTGGCTACAAAGGCAGTACTGTATATATGAAATCTTTTTTGGTAGATGCTAATTATGATGTATTTGAAGAATATGAAGATGGAATTTATGAAATAAATTCACAACAGTATCATGACTTCTACAGGGGTAAAAATATAACATTGAATTTTTCAAGTGAAGTGCATATTTTGTATATGTTAAAGAAAAATGGTTATTATGCCTTTTTCCATATGACTAAGAGTGGTTCACTTACCATTTTAAATGGTGGTGCAAAAAAGAAGCTTGATTGTACAGATATAAATTACTATTACGATCATATGGATGCAGTTATTGAATTTATCAACGAACCATTAAGCAAATATACAAAATTCCAGAAGGTTGTTTCAGATGAGATAAAACGCATAGGGGGAAGTGGAAATATTCATGGATGTATTATAGATATTGATTTTTTTAATCATATATATATAAATCCAAATGATGGTTCTGTTGTTCCTTATATGGCTTATACGATGGTTCAGAAATATGTATATAAAAATGTTCCATCTTTATTGAAAAAGGAATGTCCTAATTTATATGATAATTATTTAAAACTTGTAGAAGATAAGACTTTTAATAATGCGTATGCACTTGAGCCAGTCACAAAATTGGATTTAAAACCAAATGCATATTTTAATACAGATATTTATGAAGTATCCAGACAAATAAAAAAGATGCAAAAAATTTCAGATAATATTTTAAGCATTTGGGTAGATGTTCCAGAAGGAAAAGCTATCGGACATAAAACAAAACTTATTGAAGAAATTTAGAAAAGTAATGTCTGCCGCATGACTTAAAATTTTTTTCGATATTAAATCTGTCTTTAGAACTTTTGTTTAAAATATGGTGAGAAAATAATGGATTATATTTCGTAGTCCATTATTTTTTTGTGCTGATTTTCAGATAAAATCGCATTAGTTAATGGCGGCTTTGTCTGTTCTTTGAGTTTAACAATAAATTCTTTTTGACTACATTTCGTATATTCTGGTTTAGTGTTGATTTTACCAATCTTATAATTCGTAACACATTCTAATTTAAATTCCCATGAATACTTCATATAAAATATCCCTCCTCCTAGTTGTCTAGGATTCGGGGTACATATCAGTTATGGACACTTATAGCGGTGGTTTAATTATATTCATGATTGAATAATTTTTAGTTGAAATGAAAAAAATGATAGCGAATAAAGCATGGGTGTATATAATAGTTATAGAAGCGCAAAAATTTGTTTTTTTGAAAGGA
>CAKSGI010000199.1 GCA_934454005.1 uncultured Eubacteriales bacterium
AAGCAGGTACTGTTACAATATTTCTTCAAGGTGCAACTATAAAACCTAGTACACCAGGAGCCGCCATTGGTGTAGCTAAGGAATGTGCAGAAGAAACAAAGGTAACCATTATGCTTTCAGAAGGCTCGGTAAATGAAGTGTCAGGTTATAGAAATTCTGGAATTAATAATTTAGGCCGAGAATTAAAAATAGTAGGAAATGGAACTCTTAAGGCTACTGGTGGCGATTATGCAGCTGGCATTGGCGGCGGTTGTGGAGATGACGGTTCGAATATTACAATATCTGATCTCGCTAAAGTTGAAGCTATCGGTGGCAAAAGGGCAGCCGGCATTGGTGGCGGCAAAAAATTCGTACCCCATTCCCGTTCTATCCCAATCAGCGGCGGTAGTGGTACAAATATTACGATATCCGATCACGCTATCGTTGAGGCCTTCGGTAACGAGTATGCAGCCGGAATTGGCGGCGGATCAAACGGCAATGGTACAAATATTGTAATATCAGATTACGCTAAAGTTCATGCTAAGGGTGGCTCATGTGGAGCCGGCATTGGCGGCGGCTCCTTCTCCTGTTACAGCAGTGATGCCCATGGTAGAAATATTGTAATATCAGATTACGCTACAGTTAATGCTGAGGGTGGCGCAAACGCAGCCGGCATTGGCGGCGGTGGCCAAGGCGATGGTTCAAATATTACAATATCTGATCACGCTACAGTTAATGCTACTGGTTGCTGGGGAGGAGCCGGCATAGGCGGCGCCATGAGAGGCAATGGTTCAAATATTACAATATCTGATCACGCTACAGTTAATGCTATTGGTGGTTCTTTCGGTGCCGGCATTGGCGGCGGTGAAAAAGGTAATGGTTTAAATATTACAATATCCGGTAACGCTAGAGTTTATGCTAGGAGTGGCGAAAACGCAGCCGGCATAGGCGGCGGCATGAGAGGCAATGGTTCAAATATTACAATCTCCGGTGACCCTACCATCCAGGTTACTACTTCCAGCGTAAACGAATTTGGCTTCGGGAATGGCTTTGGCGCAATCGGCGAAAGCAAGATTACAATATCCGGCGGAACTATAAAAACATTAAACTGTATACCATTCAGTGATAGGCCAGACTTGAGCCACTACAATTGTGACATTTATTTGAACTCTGGAATATTGGACTATGAAATATTGAATGAAATATTGAACTATGAAATATTTGAAGATCGTAGTGATGATCCATTCACAAGTTACGCAGATAGATTTGAAATCATACCTGAGGGCAGCAGAAGCTGCTCTTTTTTTATTTTGCACATTTATACAAACTGAGAGCCATGATGCGCATTTTTACGTTAGTAGATTTTTCTTTTCTGTAGTTTTATAGCACGTGCTTTATGAAAAATTAGTTTACTTTTCTGAAATTTAATTAGAATTCTCCACAATTATTTTTATCGCTTATGCATGCGTAGTTATCTTTATCATCTTGTACAAATTCATGATTTTCAATGCAATATATTGATCTACAAAGGATATTATTTAATTCATTTTTTCTACCACCTATTTCATGCGTACATACTTTCAAACTCCAGAGACAACCATCAAACACACCATATGTACACTCTTCTAAATTACTGTTTGGTGCAATCACTACTTTTTTTAATCCTATGCAGTATCCGAAAGCTCGGTGGCCAATACTCCTTACGCTGCTAGGAATTGTTATCGTTTGTAGACCTGTTTTAACAAATGCTCCTTTTCTAATATTTGTTATACTACTTGGAAGTATTATTGACTCCAATGATGAGCAGCAGGCAAATGCAAAATTATCAATACATGTTACGCTATCTGGTATTGTTACCGATTTTAAATATTCACAGTCAGAAAACATACCATTTGGAATATTAGTTATGCCATTGCCAATTGTAGCTAAACTTAAGTTCTTGCAAAAAGTAAAAGCATTATTGCCGATACATTTTACATTGTCAGGAATTTCCACTTTAGCAAGATCTGCTCCCTGAAATGCCCATGCGTTAATAATTACTACACTTGTTGGAATTTTTACTGATTTTAATCTTGAATAATGAAATGCTTTTTCACTTATGACTGTTACACTTTCAGGAATATCATAATGTTCTTCGATTTTACCTTCTGGATATAGTTTTATCTCTGTTTTATTTTTATTAAATAGAATTCCATCCGCTGTTGATGAATAATATTCATTTTCTTCATTTACAATTATTTTCTTTAATCTTTCACAATTAGTAAATGAATTCGATCTAATACATGTTACAGTTTTAGGAATTGTCAATTGGGTTAATCTGTTACAATAATAAAAAGCCCATTCATCAATACTTTTTATTCCATCTTCAAATTTTACATCATTTAATTCTTCGCAATAACTAAACGCCTCTAGGCCAATTCTTTCTACGCTAGGTGGAATGGTTATCTGTTCTAATCTAATACAACAACTAAATGCCCTTCCACCAATACTTTTTACATTCTTGCCTATTGTTAAACCTTTCAAGTTTTCACAGTATCCAAAAGCTCCTGCATCAATATTTGTTACACTATCAGGAATTATCGCTTGAGTTAATTGCGTACAGCAGCTAAAGGCTCCTTCTCCTATATTTTTTAAATTTTTTCCAAATATTATACTGGTTAAATTTTTACAATTACTAAATGCTTCTATTCCGATACTTGTTATGCTATCTGGAAGTTTTATTGAGGTTATTGTAGTAAGTCCATAAAATGCATTTGGTCCAATCCTTGCTACTTTGTAGATATTATCTCCATAAGCAATACTTTCGGGAATTATTATATTTTTTTCTTTTAAGTCATCTGTATGGGTAGTGATAGTTGCAATATAACTATCGTTTTCAATACTTAAAATATACTTTATTCCATCAACAGTTAGCTTTACGTTTTCTGCATTAACATTTAACCCTATATTTTGCATAGTCGCTGTTGTCATAACTAAAAATAAAAACAAAGATAAGATTTTATGTTTCATTGTGAACTAACCTCCATCAATAATAAAATTTTGCAATTTTGTTGTATGGATATAACAATTAGATGTTAATTACCCATATAATCATGTGAATTTAATGCATATATTACATCTTTATATAAAATATTAACATAAAAACGCTAAAATGTAAATAATTTTATTTATTTATTCTAAATACTTACAAAAAAGAGCAGTAAAAACGACTCCTTTTTATAGTTTTTGTTTTACATTATTGTTTTGTTCTATCATTTTTGCCACTTTTCCTAATTTTTAATTTTATTTAAGTGTTATCTTTAGGTGTTTTTACTATCACTTAAAATATTGACATTTATAGTGTATTGTGGTACATTAATAATGTAAGATATATATTATATGCAGAACTCATAATTATTACTTTTGAGCTACATTAGAAACAGAAAACTGTGTTCTATTTGAAATAGGTGACAAAATATAATTTTGTTGAAAAAAGGCCATAAGAAAGAATGGAGCGACATATTAAAGGGAACGAGATTTGCATTCCAAGGTAGAATGCAAGCTACAAAATCGAGGTTTGCTAATCGTGAATGGGGAGGAAATCTTACTTACTAATTATGAATAAAAACCGAACTGTATCGAAAATCTTAACGGTAATTATGATAGCCATTATAGGCGTTGGGATAAGTGCTTGTCAGAAAAAAGAAGACAAACTCATTTCAAAAGATGAAAAAATTAATAAAACTGAGACAGTTAAGGTTGAGAGTGGGAGTCTTACTCCCACTTTTTCTACTAAGACTGAAATAAAAGAAGCTGGCTCTTTTAAAATACAATCAGATGAAAAGGGCAACTTTAAAGCCAATGTGACTAAAGATATGAATGTGAAAAAAGGGCAAATTCTTGGTTATGTTGGATCTAAAAAGATTATAGCTCCAGTGGATGGAACTGTT
>CAKSGI010000200.1 GCA_934454005.1 uncultured Eubacteriales bacterium
TAACGCCGCAGATTACTCCGAGGTCGTTTGCCCATCTGATGTCGTTTACATTAGCGGTATCGATAAAAAGTTTCATAGTTTTTCCTGCCTTTCATTAAATTTATAATTTTTATCGCACTTTCTTCTTAATGTCGAACCTGTTATTTTTTTTGTGCCAAATATATATTCATCATCAGAAAGCTTTTTAAGCCTATTTAAGCACTCTAAAACGGTGCTAACGACAATTATATTTCGATTTGATTTATTTGTTTTAGGAGACAATATTTCACCGTTACGAGGATTATAAGCTTTATTAATTGCAATTTCTCTGTTTTTGAAATTAACATCTTCCCACTTTAAACACCATAATTCTCCTAATCTCAATCCTGTATAAAATAAGATTGTGAAAAATAATTTATATATTTCATTATTTTCTTGTTTTATAAAAGAATTAAATTCTTGTTCAGTTAGAAAATTCATTTCCTTCTTCTTAGTACCTTTAGGAACTTCAAAGTTTCCAACTATACTTGCTACGTTGCCTTTTAACCCATAATATTTACAAGCGTGATTTAAAAGTGTTACTAAACTTATATGAATATCTCTATTAAATCTATTAGAAAATCCTTTTTTTAATAAGAACTCATGCCAATTTAATATATCAATATTCCTAATTTTAGCTATTTTCTTATTTGCACCAAAAAATGGAATTATGTATAGTCTGAAATTATCACTTGCTTTTTTTACAGTTGAAAGCTTTAACCTTGTATTAATAAATTCAATATATTTATCTCTTAATTCCCCAATAGTCATTTGATCAAACTCATTAAACTCTTTTTGCCTTAATACATTTTCTTCTCTTCGAGCCTCATCGTATCCACATCTTCCCAACCATGTTTTATTATGTCTTGTTATTTGTTTTCTTTTCCCATCATGACTTTCAATATAAGTTCTTATGTAATAAACAGTTTTTCCATTTATTTTTTTTTCAACATCTTTTCCATTTTTATCTTTTACCATTTCTGCATAAACGGGCATTATAATCTCTCCTTTCAAATTGCGATATATATTAACACATTTATTTTTTTTATGTCAAATAACAAACAAATGTTTGCAATCACTCTAAATTTATTATATAATATATTCATGGTCAAATCAATATACATTAGAAAAAAATAACATATGAAAATAGTTGAAAAAATGTTAATATAGAATAAACATAAGTATGTCGCAGTACTTGTACTAATGTTTATCAAGTATAAGAAGGGAAGTGTGGCGTACAATGAATCTAATTGAATTTTATTTTGAACTATTAAAGGACGAAGTGATTGATGATTTTTTATTGTATTTGAAGTTAAAAGAAAAAGGCACTATTTATTAGTGTCTTTTTTTAGCATTGCTAAAATTTTCATGGCTTTTTCAAAATCTTCTCTAGACATGTCATCCATATCATAGTTCCACATACCAGCTTCTTTAAGTGCTATTTTTAATTTTTCCATATTATCAGCATCTTCTTGATTGAAATTAAGTAAATAATCTATTGTAACGCCAAAATATTGAGCAATTTTAGTAAGCATATCAAAAGTTGGCGTTGCTTTTCCAGTTTCCCAATTTGATATAGAACTCTTTCTTACCTCAAAAATTTCACCTAACTCTTCTTGACTTAGATTTTTAGAAATCCTTAATTCTTTTAATTTATCTCCAAACAGATGAATCACCATCCTTTTTAATTTTTTATATATACATAGTATATATAAATTATAGCATATTTCATGTAATTTTACTATTAAAATCGAAAGTGAAAGTAAAAAAATGAACAAAATAGCAAAAAAATGAACAAACATTATTGACTTGTTCATTTTACTATGTTATTATGTGTATGTAAGGTAGCAAGAGAAGATATCTTACAAGTGATAAAGTGGTACTTGAGAGGGTACAAAAAAAGAGTTAAGTTCTGTCCTCGAAAAATAGAAACTTAACCCAGAAATCATATGAGAAATTATTCTCGACGATTATTGAGAATTTTTATTAGTGAAATATCACCAATTTTGATACTAATATCGTTTTTGAATAATAACTCAAAAATTTGAATTAGGGTTTTCAAATCTCGACCTTCTTTCTTTATGAATTTTGGTCTCCTTTCAAAAAACTCCTTTCAATTACTACTTGTCACGAATGTATAAAAACACATTTGCGTTAAGTAGCACTAAAATTGTACTACAAACGCCTTTGAAAGTCAATATTGACAACAAAATGGTGTTTTTATTTATACAAAAATATATGAAGGGAGGATAATATGCAAACCTTAAAAAAGGTAGACGAAAAGTTTTGGCACGAACTAGGATTACAACTTAGAAAAGAAAGACAAAAACAAGGTTTGAAAATTCATGAAATTGCTAGTAAAACTGGTTATTCTAGAGCTTTAGTAAATCACTGGGAACTTGGTTATAGCAAAATGTCACAAGACCAATATAAAGCTTATTGTAATGTTTTGAAAATAACGCCAAAACTTAACGTTCATGTAATGATTAATAATTAAAATGTACAAATGTAGAAATTGCAGAATGATATTTGAAGAACCAACTAAATATTGTACTACATATGAAAGCTATTTTGGAGTATTTGATTTATTTATTTCACATACCCCATTTGAATTGTATGTATGCCCTTATTGCGAACATAGTGATTACTTCGAAATAGAAAGGAGCGTAAAATATGAAAAGAAAAATAATAAACTTGAAAGAAACAAGCTTGACATTTCAAGACATAGAAAACCTTGAAAATTATGTTTGGAAAGATTATTTACTTATTCCGGCTGAAATGATTGAAGGTGAATAAGATGGAACAACCAAATTACTATGCAGTAATACCTGCAAACATTAGATATGATAAAGATTTAACAGCGAATGCAAAATTACTTTATGGAGAAATATCAGCTTTAACTCAAAAAAATGGTATATGTTTTGCTACTAACGAGTATTTCTCAAGACTATACAATTTATCAGAAAGGGCTATAACAAGATTAATATGTTCTTTGAAAAATAAAGGGTATATAAAGGTGGAAATTAAGAATGATATTGACAATAAAAGGACTAGACAAATTTGTCTAGGGGGTATAGACAAAAATGGCGTTAACCCTATAGACAAAAATGTCCAATATAATAATACAAGTATTTCTAATAATACAAGTATTAATATTATTATTGTCGAGCAAGCCATTAAATACATGAATGAGTTAGCAGGAACAAATTTTAAACCAACATCAAAAAAAACGCAGAGTTTAATAAATGCTCGTCTAAAAGAAGGCTTTGATATAGAAGATTTAAAAGATGTTATTTATTGTAAATATCATGAATGGTTTAAAAATCCTGTTGTATTTAAAAATGGTGTTAAAAGTGATACTTATTATAGACCTAACACATTATTTGGTACAAACTTTGAAAGCTATCTAGAAAAATATAAGAAAGATTATAAATGATGGAAGAGTTAGAATTTAAAATATTTGCTTGTATAATTTTAAACCCAGAAATTTTAAATAAAATTGATTTTGATGAAAAGTACTTTAAACATTCTAAAATATTATCTTTTTTGAAAACTTTATATGAAAAGTATAAATATCTAGATGTTGAATTAATAACTAATAAAGGTAAAAATGCAAATGCAGTTAACTTTGTAATTAAATGCGTTAATGAAGAACCATCCCCATCAGCAGTTTATGGTTATTACAAACGTTTGAAAGAAATGTATAGGGATAACCTTATTACTCAAATTACAGAAGATTATAAGACAAGAAAAATTGATTATAAAGAGTTCTCTACAAGGATGTTTTATTTAAATAAACAAGATGATTTTGATGAAGATGAAATCCTTAAAGTAAATGATATTAAAAGTTTTGAAGTGTCAGAAAGGGAATATA
>CAKSGI010000201.1 GCA_934454005.1 uncultured Eubacteriales bacterium
ATTGCCAACAGACCACAAATGCCACCAACCATTAATGATTTGTTTCTTGGCATAAGCACATTGTCTGCGTGAGTTGCCACTGTTGGTGCTTCTAATGTTTCAAAAACAGCATCGGATGTAAGATATTCTGACAAATCAGAATAATTGTTCATAATAGAATCTATTGTTTTAAATGACACAATAGGATCTCCTGATGTTGCAGAAATTTTCATTAAATTGGTTTCTTCAATTAATGAAATATTAGATGACACTTCATAGTTTGACAAATGCAAATCTTTTTTTATTTTATTAATCATAATATCTGAATTCATCAGATTTTGGAAAATAGTTACAACATTACTTGCAAATACCTTATTTGTATACACATAGCCTGTGTTCTGTTTTGGTGTAACTACATATATTGCTGTGCTTGTATATGTTGGCACATAGGTACTGCTGATGTAGGCATGTGTACCCATAACACCCATTGCAGCAACCATAACTATAATCCACCAGCTACGGATTAAGTCTTTTGCAAGACTAAACAAATCTATGTTTCTTAAATTAATAATCTTACTGTTCATTCTACTCCTCCACCATCACTGTCAGATAAGCAGTTCCTTTATTGTCCTCTTTATCCTTCACCGTGTATTCAACCTGATAACAACCTGTTTTTTTTGTTTTCACAGATGAGCTTGCTACTTTAATACTACCAATTGACAAGGTTTTTCCATCACCGTCTTTTGCTGACTCAATATAATCTTTTGGATTAAACTTTGCTCCGACTTTTATATAAACAATATTCTTATTTAAAGTAATAGTTGGGCTAAGATTATTTTCCTGCTCTATTGTAGCAATAGCCTTCAATGTCACTGTGTCACCCAGACTGTTTGTAACCTGAGCTGTAATGGCATACTGACCTGTCATGGTAGTAGACATGTCTTTTGATAATATCTTTACCTTGTTGCTGATATCGCCATCAAATACATCGGTTGCTCCAATTTTACTTTTTATATCTTTGTCCGAACCAATTTTAAAACAAAGTGGTTCTTTCAGTACAAAATGTGGTTTTCTATAGTCAGTAAATTGTACTTTCCTTGTAGCTTTAGTTACTACTCCCTGTGAATTTGCCACTGCATATGTTACATTACAGATGTGCTTTTTCTTATCAACAAATTTTGATATTGATTCTATTACCACTTTGTCAGTAATATCTCCATCTTTTTCGTCTTTTGCAACAATATCCTTTAACAGTGCGCCCTTGTCCTTAACAGACACTTTAAGTGTGCTGTTTTTTTCACCAATGGTAATCTTTGGTGCATTAATATCGCTGTTCTTTTTTACGTATGCCCAGTTAATTACATATGAAATAAGGGTTACGCAAAAAAAGGTAATTATAATGTACTTAACGTATTTCATTTGTTCCTCCCATATAATTTATATAAACATTACAAAATAGATTGGCATATATATAATGCCGTTCTTTTCCTTTATCTCTCTTTCATTTGATAAGACCATACCATATTTTACACTATAGTCCTTATTCTCCATAAATTTATTTAACGCACTATGAATAGTATAGTCCTTTCCTGATTTAATTTCTATAGGAACAACGGATAACGCATTGTAATCATCTATTAGATAATCCACTTCTCCTTTGCTCCTGTTATCATAGTAAAACAAATTGTGACCATGCGCATTTAATTCAGATGCTACTACAGATTCATACACGGAACCTAAATTTATACTTTTCTCATTGTCCAATATGGCTCTTACATTGTTTTTATATAGTATATCTGTTAATATTCCTACATCATTTAAATATAATTTAAGCAAATTCTTACCACTTGATTCTAACAGTGGAAAAGTTGGCGTTGATATAGCCTTTACTTCCAATGCAATACCCGAAGTAATCAGATAATCAAATTCATCCTGATAATCTGAATATCGTTTGCCCTTTTTATTCTCTATATTTTGTACAACAACTCTTTTTTTCTTATTTTCCAGATTTGATGGAATCATTTCATATATTCTTCTGATTTTTAATCTGTTTTCCTGATCATACTTTGCTGCATCCATTGCATAGTATTCATGTATTTCTGATTGGATATTTCTAACATTGGCAATGTTTTTATCTCTCAAATAAGAATTTACTGCATCAGGCAATCCTCCTACCAGCAAATATTTCTTAAACAAATCCATAAATTTGATATGAAGGTTTTCATCCAAACTTTCTTTTTTCTCATATTTTTTTCTTAAAGAATCTATAACCAGTTTGTTCATTCCATTGGCATACAGAAACTCTTCAAAATCCAACGGATACATGTGTTTTACCTCTATGCTACCCATTGGTATTGAAGTTGTTTTTGCTAAAGTAACCCCTAGCAAAGAACCACTGGCAATATAATTATACTTATCATCTTTTTTCAAAAACTTTAATATGGTAAGCAACTGTGGATATGCCTGTATTTCATCAAGAAAAATTAATGTATTCTCTTTATTATCCAAGCTTGAACCTGCAAGCATACTAACCTGCAGATAAAAATCTTCCACAGTGGAAACATTTGCAAACAAGCGGTCACCAACAGAATCTTCCAATAAATTTATTTCTATAAAGTTGTCAAATAAGTCGTTTCCTACTTTATCTATGATAAATGTCTTTCCAATCTGCCTTGCACCATCTATTATTAAAACCTTATTTGCATTGCTGTTTAAATAATCTTTTATATATTGTTCAATCTTCCTATATAACATGAAAATGTCCCCTTTTTTATGTATTTTACACTTTTCAATACTTTTTTCGCATCAAAAAATACACTTTTCAATATATTTATACTATAAAAAAATACACTTTTCAATATAATATAGTGGTGTGAAAATACACTTTTCAAATTTATGTATTATTTTTTCATATATTATAGCTTTCTCAATATTCTCTTTACTATATGTTTTATTTTTCTTAAACATCTCTTTAACAGACTTCCATATAGACTTTTTTTAATAAGTTTTTCTATATCGCCTGTCTTATCTAATTTAGCCATAAACTTTTGATTGTTTTTGTGTTTCGGTGCAATTTTGTAATAAGATGGATTGCAATTTGTAATAGAATTAATATCAACTTTTTCATAAAACAAATTGGTACTTATTTTATCAAACAATTTATGTCCTTTTTCCGTATTAACAAATAACGCTGATATACCGTTATCATCATTAAGGCTTGACATTATAGTATCAGCCCCCCACAAATCTGCCATTGTGATGTCACTAGTTCTATTAAATCCTTTACTTTTACAATTATAACAGGAACTATTAAGATACAAATCTGCCAAAAAACCTTGCATATAAATGTTACTATTATGATTTTCACAAAACGTGTTTCCATCATCATACTCTACCTTAAACTGATAGTTTGCCCAACCATTGTCCTTGTTTCTAAATTGAATGCTTTTTATATTCCCTTTTTCTTTCAATATCTGCAGATATTTATCCCATACTTTTGCACTTGGCATCCCATGACATATAAAATCAATCTGTATCAAATTGTCATATTTCTTTTTCAAGAAATTGGTTAAACCATTATTCTGACATGGTGTTCCAGAAAACATAACCAATCTTCCTTCTTCAAGATTTTCTTTTATTAACTTGAAAGTATTTCCAAGTTTGCTAGGTGCATATTTGCTTCCCATGTATCTGTAAATACCTTTTATATTGTCAAAACTGTTATGTACCACGTGAAAATTTTCATCAAACTTTGCAGCAAAAACTATACCATTATTCTTTATAATATACTTTGCGATTTCATAAAAGCATCCACCGGAAGTACTGCTTTTTCTTACATTTATATT